>JAKAZH010000002.1:0-22518 GCA_021815935.1 Actinomycetes bacterium | reverse complement strand
CCTTTTCTCTCCTATCAGCATCGGGTCTCTTCGCTTGGCGAACAGGATCGTCTTCTCGGCGCACTTGACCAACTACGCGACGCAGCAGGGCCGGCCGAGCGAGCAGCATGCTGCGTACTACGCGGCCCGGGCCGCCGGCGGGGCAGGCCTCATCATCACCGAGGAGCATTCGACCCATCCCACCGACTGGCCCTACGAGAAGCTCATCCACGGGTTTCACCCCGACGTCGTTCCGCGTTACCGGGCTATAACCGACGCCGTCCACTCATACGGCGTGCCGGTACTCGCACAGATCAACCACAACGGCGGGCAGGCCTCGTCGATGTACACCCGGCTCCCGGTTTGGGCGCCTAGCGCTGTGCCGGACCCGCTTTTTCGGGAGGTCCCGAAGTCGATCGACGCGACCGAGATAGCGGAGGTCGTCGCTGGGTACTCGATGGTCGCTTCGCACTGCCTGGCCGGCGGTTTCGACGGGGTTGAATTGCAGTGCTCCCACTCGTCGATCGTCCGCGGATTCCTCTCCCCGGCGACGAACAAACGCAGGGACGGTTACGGCGGTTCGCTCGCCAACCGGGCGAGGCTCCTACTGGAGGTCGTCGCCGCTGTACGCGACACGCTGGGGAGACGCCCGGTGCTCGGCGTTCGCCTCTGCGGCGACGAGCTGATCGACGGCGGGACGACCATCGACGACGCTGTCGAGGTGGCGAGGATGGTCGAGGCCGGCGGAGCGGTCGACTACATCAACACGTCGATCGGTGTCGCCACCGCAACTCTCTACACCATCGAGGCGAGCATGGCGATACCCCCCGGCTACTCGCTTTACATTCCCTCCGCTATCCGCTCCGCGGTGTCCCTGCCCGTGATCGGGGTCGGACGTTTCAAGGATCCTCTGCAGGCAGAGCGTGCTCTCGCCGCGGGGTACTGCGACCTTGTAGGGGTGGTCCGCGGCCAGATCGCCGACGCTGACTTCGCAGCCAAAGCGCGAAGCGGCAAAGCCAACGACATTCGCACCTGCCTGTCGTGCAATCAGGAATGCGTCGGGCGCATGGGGCTCAACCGCTGGCTCGGATGTATCGAGAATCCTGTTGCCGGGCGCGAGTCGTTGCCCGTGGCGCCACCGCGGCGCAAACGCCGTAAGGTCGTCGTGGTCGGCGGTGGTCCCGGCGGGTTGCAGGCAGCGGTCACGTCGGCCGAGCGAGGTCACCGCGTCACCCTCCTTGAGCGTCGGCCCAGCCTCGGAGGCCAGGTGGCGCTCGCAGCTTCCGTACCGTCGCGCGCCGAGTTCGGTGACCTCACCCGAAACCTTATTGCGGCAGCCCACAAGCTCGGCGTCGATGTGATGACAGGCGTCGACGCTACCGCCTCGATCGTCGAGGACCTCGAACCCGGCGCAGTAGTCGTCGCGACCGGTGCGAGGCCGGTTCGGCCGTGGTGGGCGGGCCCCGCCGACTCGACTGCCAGAGTGGCGGATGTCCGAGACGTGCTCGAAGGGACCGTCTCACCGGCAGGTTCTGTGGTCGTGGTGGACGACCTCGGCTTTCACCAAGCGACTTCGGTAGCGGAGCTTCTCGCCGACCGTGGGTGCGCCGTGGAGATCCTCACGCCGGCGATGGTCGTCGGCGGGGACCTCGGCGTCACCTTAGACCTGGAGACCTGGAACATCCGTGCGAGTCGCAAAGGTGTCCGCCAGTCGACGGACCTCGTTGCGATGGGCGTCACACCTGCCGGCGACGGGCCACTCCAGTTGAGCCTCGTGCATCACCCAACCGGCGTTGCGGTGACTCGGTCGGCCGACTGGGTGGTCGTCGTGGCCCACCAGGCCCCCGACGACGACCTTTGGCACGCGCTGCGCAGTGCCGCGTTCGAGGTGCATCGCGTCGGGGACTGCTTGGCCCCGAGGCGGGCTCACTCGGCGGTAATCGAAGGCCATCGCGTCGGGGTCGCCCTATGACCCGCCGGCCACCGCCGGCAACGACGGGTGGCGACGTAATGGCCGTAGGGGCCGAGCGGCCTTCGCAGATCGGCGCGGCGTGCCTCGCTGTCGTTGTCGTGCGCGACGGAAGGCTTCCGGCGGGTGCCGAAGAGGCGGTCGCGCAAGCCGACGGCGCGGTGCTGCTGGTAGGCAGCGCTACCTCTGATGCCGTGAAGCGTTTGTCCGGCGCCCTTCGAGTTTGGACTCTGCCGTCGCTGACGTCGCCAAGGTCGCTTTGTCGCGCGGTCGCCCCGCTTGTGCGTGCTGTGTCACTTCTTGTCCTGCCGGCATCCCCGGACGGGCGCGACCTCGCCCCGTTGCTCGCTCACAGTCTCGGCTGGCCGCTGCTCAGCGGATCCGTCGAGGCCTGTTACGACCCCGACGAAGGTACCGTGCGGGCGGAGCTTCTGCGGGTCGACGGCAGAGTCGTCGTGCCGGCCGCCACGAAGGCACCCGCAATCGTCACGCTGTGGTCCGAGCGGCGTCCCTCGAAGCGCAGCGACTTGAACGTCGGCGGCGAAAGTGTCTCGATCGTCGAGCTCCCTGCCAGGCCGTCACGATCGGCCGGCGATGTAGCACCGGCGGCCGCCACCGGGGACGTCTCTGATCTGGAGGTGCTCGACTCGGTAGCGCCCGAGCCGTCGACGATGGACCTTGCCGACGCGACCCGGGTGCTCGCCGGGGGGGCGGGACTTGTCCCACGTTCGCCGGTCGACGCCGAGGCACGAGCGGTGTTCGTCTTGCTTGGCGACGTAGCCGAAGCCTTAGGGGCGGCGGCCGGCGCAACCCGAGTGATAAGTGACGCCGGCTGGGTCGGCCACGACCGCCAGATCGGCACCACAGGGGTGAGCGTCGACCCGGATCTGTATGTGGCGTTCGGAATCTCGGGTGCCACCCAGCACACAGGCGGCATCGGCGACGTTAGGCACCTCGTGAGCGTCAACGTCGACCCTTCAGCCCCCATGGCCCGCATGGCGAACCTGGCGATCGTCGCCGACGCACCCGCAGTCCTCGCCGAGCTCGCGAGGAGGCTCGGCGTCGGAGTCGGCGTTGGCTCGAGTGTCGGCGTTGGCTCGAGTGTCGGTGTTGGCTCGAGTGTCGGCCTTGGCTCGAGTGTCGGCGCCGACTCGGGTGTCGGAGGCAGGCGATGAGGCCGGCCGGTACGTCCGCCGACTCGGCAGCCCGACGCGCTGACACGGCCGAACACGCCGCCCCGGCGGCCCCCCCTGTGGTCGTCGACGCTGTGGTGGTTGGTGCCGGACCGGCCGGGTCGGCGGCCGCGTACGCCTTAGCGCGCGCCGGGCGTTCCGTCGTGGTTTTGGAGCGAGGACCGTTCCCCGGGTCGAAGAACCTCTACGGCGGCGTCGTCTACGGCCGGATCCTCGAGCGTATCGAAGCGCGTTGGTGGGAGCAGGTCCCAGTGCAGCGCTGGGTGGTGCGCCGCTCGACTATGGTGATGACGCCGACGCAGGCCGTGACCGTCGATGTTCGCTCGCAGGCATGGGGCGCGGCCCCCTACAACGGTTTTACCGTCTACCGATCTGATTTTGACAGTTGGCTCGCCTCGAAGGCGGTCGACGCAGGAGCGCGCCTCATATGTTCAACGGTGGCCACCGGCCTGCTTCGCGACGATAGCGGCCGTGTGTGTGGTGTGACAACGGACAGACCCGGCGGGGACCTCAGAGCGAGAGTTGTAGTAGCCGCCGACGGTGTCAACTCTTTTCTTGCCAAATCGGCGGGCCTGCATTCACACGACGACTCGTCGCACTACACGCTCGGCGCCAAGGAGGTCCTGGCTCTCGACCCCGAGTTGATCGAACAGCGTTTCGGCCTCGGCCCGCGCGAGGGCATGGACATCGAGGCGGTCGGCGCTACGGGAGGGGTACCTGGCGGAGGGTTCCTCTACACGAACCACGATTCGCTCGCTGTCGGCGTCGTAGTTAGCCTCGACGGCCTGGCGCGCTCCAAGCGCCGCCCTGAAGAGTTGATCGAAGGTTTCAAGGCGCACCCGGCAATCGCGCCGTACTTGCGAGGCACGTCGATTAGGGAGTACGGGGCCCATTTGATCCCAGAAGGCGGCTTTGACACGATGCCGGAGCTCGTATCCGACGGTCTTCTGGTAGCCGGCGACGCCGCCGGAATGACGCTGGCGGCGGGAATCTGGCTAGAAGGAGTCAACTATGCGATCGGCGCCGGTCTTGCGGCAGGCGAGGCTGCCGCGTCGGCATTGCGGGAGGGCGACGTTTCTGCTTCCGGCCTGGCAGGATACCGCCGTGCGCTCGAAGCCGGGTTCGTGCTATCCGACCACTCCCGGCTGCGACGTGCGCCGGGCCTCGTGCTTTCCGAGCGGGTGCAAGGCTCCTACACGAGGTTGGTTTGTGACGTCGCTGAAGGCCTTTTTACGGTCGACAACACAGCGCCCAAGCCGGGGCTTCGACGGCTCTTCGCCGGTGCGAGGCGACGCAACCGGGTGGCTTTGCGCGATCTCATGAAGGACGGCCTCGATGCGGTGAGGACCTTCAGGTGAGCGTCCGGATAGAGGGGTTCTCACTTCCGGAACGCATGGCGACCGTAGAGTTCCGGGTATCCGCCGGCGCCCACATAACTGTCGATTCGGACGTGTGCAGGTCCTGCAGCACCCGCGAATGTGTCACCGCCTGCCCCGCAAACCTGTTTGCCGTGACCTCCGACGGTGGAATCCTCTTCAACTACGAGGAGTGCTTCGAGTGCGGCACCTGCTACATGGTCTGCAACAGCGAAGGAGCGATCACGTGGCGCTACCCGGAGGGCGGTCATGGAGTGGTCTTCCGTCATGGCTGAGCGGCATTTCGTGGTGGTCTGCCTTGCCCCTGACGACCTTATGGCCGAGGTCGATCCGGCCGCCGGGCGCGTGACCGTCGACGAGCGTCGTTCGGCGTTGAGCGCAGCCGACGCCGCCGCGCTCGAGCACGCGCTTCGGGTGGGTGACGTCTGGGACGCCAAGGTGGTGGCGCTCGCCGTGGGACCCCCAGACATCGACGCCTCGCTGCAAGAAGTTCGCGCCCTCGGAGTGGACGTTCGTCGCATCGACGCCTTCGAAGCCGCCCACGGTGAGCATGATTGCATCAGGAGGCTCTCCCCCGCCGAGATAGCCGGAGACCCTACTCTGGTAGCGCAGCAGTTGGCGGCTGCGATCCGTAAGGTCGGTTCTCCTGCACTGGTGATTTGCGGTGACCTGTCGAGTCGACACGGGGTTGGAACACTTCCAGGGGCGCTCGCAGCTGAGCTCGCACTGCCACAGGCCTTGGGGCTGGTGTCCATCCAAGTGTCATCTGACGGGACCCTGATCGTGGAAAGGCGTCTCGACGGTGGTTGGCGGGAGCGTATAGTCGTCGACCGGCCGGCTGTGCTGTCAGTGGAGGCAGCAGGGGTACGCCTTCGACGAGCGACCCTCGAGGCGCTCCTCACGTGCGCCGACTCCGAGATCCCCGCGATGGCGGCATCGTCTCGGCTAACGCAGCGCGCGGCCGTCCACTTGGGGGCGCCAATCGCCTACCGGCCCCGTTCGAGACGCGTCGAAGCGCCTACCGGCGACGCCCATCAACGCCTGTTATCGATCACAGGGTCAGAGCAGCCCGTGGTTGCAAGCCGTGTGCTCGGACCTCTGCCGGCGAGCGAAGCAGCAGAGGAGCTTCTCTCCTACCTCCGCCAAAACGGCTATCTCGACGGGTAGGTCCGAACAAGGGTAGGTCTGACGAAGGGTAGGTCCGGCGAAGCGCGGATCCAGCCGGGAGCGCCGAAGCCGCCCGCAAGCCGTCAAATTTGGCCAGGATCGCGACGGGCCGCGCGTTCATTGACCAAAATGATTGTTTTTCCGTCACTTTTGGTACCCGATGTTCATCACCGCAAGATCGGGTACCAAAAGTGACGTTTCTCAAGCGAGGGCTGGTACCCGATCTTCGGGAGACCGCGATCCTGACCAAATTCGTCACTTTCGCGTTGAGCCTGCAGCGTTGAGCCTGCAGCGTTGAGCCTGCAGCGCCCGCGGTGTACGGTCCTACGCTGGAAGGCTCGGAGTCGCCGGGGTCGCTTGCAACTTCTGTGCGTTCGGCGGCGCGGTGACCGTCACCTTTTCGCCCCAGCTGCTGAACGTGTCCACGGTAGAGCCGTTCCGGGTGTCCCCGTAGGACAACGACAGCGGCAGAAACGGGTAGGTCGTCGAAATGGTGAGTGTGGCGCGGTCCCCGGCACCAGACCCGTTGTTGAATGTGTTCTCGGGGATCGCCCCAATGAGCGCTATCTCGCCGGGCGCGGGAGATTTTACGACTCCGAGGGGGCCGCCCAGGTCTATGAGGCCGTCCACGAGCGTGGTGAGCTGAAGCTCCTGGATCGCCGCTTGTATGGGGAGGCTCGTGTGGGGGACTGCAATCCAAAGACCGGAATAGCGCGCAGCGCTGGTCGATGGGAAACCGAAGGAGCGAAGGCTCGCGTCGTTTCCCAGCATGTAGAGCTGGCCGTTCGCAGACAGCATTTGAAGCGAAGTCGACCCGATGGAGGTTTCGGCGCTTCCACCGGCGACGGACACGTCGCCGATAGCGTGCGCCGATAGCGAACCGCGACTGTCGGCTTCGAAGATGTGGGTCGAGCCGGAACGTATCGCTGCCGCTACGCTTGTCTGCAGGATCTGCGCAGCGCTCAGACCGGAGAGGGTCGGGCGGACTTTCGGTCGCGTCGCTTGGAACGTATAGAGTCCCCCGGCAACGACCGCCAGGGTCGCTGCCATCGCCGCCGCCAGCTTTGCCTTGGATGCTGGCGGTCGAGCAGCGTACGCGCCCGGGCCGCCCGGCGTCGCGGTTTGGAAGTTGTACGGCGCAGCCCCGCCGCCGTCAGGAGTCCATCGATCGCCGTCCGACGCTTTGTTGCCCTCTAGGCCTCTCGGGTTTTCCCGGTCCGCTGCCCGCCACGCCGGAACCTCCCCGGTGCTCTTGGGGGATAGCCCGCCTGTGGCTACAGGCACGCCGGCCCTGTCATCCGCGGTCCCGGTATCGACGTTCCTGTCATCAGCTGCAGCGTTGTCGAAGTCGTCGAAGTCACTGAATTCATCGAAGTCATCGAAGTCATCGGAGGCGGAGGCTGGGTTGCCAAAGCCTCGACGGCGCAGGTCCGAGTCACCGCCCGGCGAACGCCCTGCCTTGGTCGGCGCTTCAGGCACCCTCGTCGAGACGTTGAATGCGGCGAGGAAGTCGAGAAGGGGTGCACCTGACCCGCTAGCCCCGTCGTTACCCCCGTTACCCCCGTTACCCCCGTTACCCCCGTTACCCCCGTTACCCCCGTTACCCACGTTGCCGTGAAGGCCGATTCCCAGGCTGCCGTGAGAAGTATCGTCGGTAAGTGACATCGCGAAAGTCATTCGGGCGCGTCTCGCACTTGCTCAAGTCGTGACGCTCCGAGAGGCGGCCCGTTTCCTGTTTGGACACCGACGTCCTGATTTCGATTAGGGATACAAGCGACTTCAATCAGGTATCCGAGTGGTCGTCGCCCAACCCGGCGAGCAGCGACGCTGCTCTGTCTATCTGACGTCGCGCCTGGGTGATACGTCGCTCCGTGAGGTCACGCTTCGCGCCGGCCTCAATGGAGTTGCGAAGCCGTCCGATCGCCATGTCGGCGAGGTCCTCGGAGATCGACTCCAGGCGCGACACGATGTCGGCGGGATCGCTGCTCATGACAGTCCGGACCGTTCGGCAACAATAAGCATGGGATGCCTTGCCGTGACACCACCGGCACAAAGCCACAACGAGCAGCCGGGGTTGGCGCTCGCTACGACGTCAGCCCCGGCGGCTGCGATGACGTCCACCTTTGCGTCGCGTATCGCGCCGGCCATCGCCGGGCGGAGCACACTGTAGGCTCCCCCCGCGCCGCAGCATCTCCCTTCGTCGGTGAGCTCGATCAACTCGCCATAGGGGGCCAGGACCTCCCGAACGGGCATGTGGGCTCGTTGAGCGTGGCGGAGGTGGCAGGGGTCCTGGACAGCTATGCGGAGAGGAGCCAGGTCCCGCTTTGGAGGCGGGAGCAGATCGGCCCGCTTTGATATCCACTCGTGGATGTCGTAGACCCTCGCCGAGAATGCCTCGGCGTCGCGGCTACGCAGCATCCGACCGTAGTCGCGAAGCTGCGCACCGCAGCCGGCGGAGTCGACCAGGATCGGGGATTCACCCGGGAAGGAGCTCATCACGCGCAGGGCGATCCTTTCTGCTCGGCCCGCCAGGCCCGCGTGGGAGTGCATCGCGCCACAGCAAGCCGCTTTCGGACCGGGAAGAGACACACCGAAACCCATCGAGGCGAGAACGGCAATTCCTGCCTTGTGGACGTTTCGCTGCCACGCGTCCATAACGCAGCCGGTGAACATCCATACGTCGTCGCCGCTCGAGCGGAGCGGAGGCTGACGTACAGGCAGATTCGGGAGGCTCAGGCGCCGCGAAACAGTTCCGGGTATCAGCCGTACCCTCTGCGCGATCGCGCCGGCGGTAGTGAGAGCATGCAGAAGCCTTGGACGCTCAAGGACGCCGTACGCGACCTTCTGCCACCATGGAACAGTCGTTGTGGCGATCGCCGCCCTCGTCTGTTCCATGAGGGATCCGAAGTGTACAGACGACGGGCAGGCGGTCTCGCACGCCCGGCACATGACACACGACAGCATCATCTCCTCGAACGCCTCGCCGAGCGGTGCTCCTGCGTCCGCAGATCGCATAGCGGTGATGCGACCCCGCGGAGATTTCGCTTCTTCACCTGAAACTCGAAACGTCGGGCAGTGGGCGAGGCAAAGGCCACATGAGACGCAGCCGGCGAGCTCGTCAGGGTCGAGTCGAAGTCGCAACGGCGACGTGGTTTGCTTCATTTGCTTCCCCCGGGTCGTGTCGCCTTCGAAGGTATTCCGAGCGGGCTCCTTCCTGGATTCAGGCGCCCGGTCGGGTCAAAGTTCTCCTTGATCCGCCGGTGAAGTTCGAGGAGCGAACCGTGCGGGTCGCCTCGGTACGGGACGGTCCCCGACATACCGGTCGGCGACGCGGTGGCAGCAACGGTGGCAGCAGCGGTGGCAGCGTGTGCCGCAAGTTTGGCGACCGCTGCCGCTACGCCCGGTGTCGCAAGTTTGGCGACCGCTGCCGCTACGCCCGGTGTCGCACAGTGCACGACACCCACTCCGACCTCGGCTAGCCAACCGTCAGCCGTAGCCCCAGCCGTAGCCCCAGCCGTAGCCCCAGCCGTAGCCCCAGCCGTAGCCCCAGCCATTGCCCCAGCCGGACCCTCCACCGGCACGGCGAGCTTCGAGAGGCGTCGCAGGTCGCGCGCTGCCATGGACATTCGGATCTGAGACGTCCCCTCGTCGGTCGGCTGTGGGGGGCCGTCCACATCGCTGAAGTGAGCTCCGAGCACCGAGCGGGCCTGCTCAGCGACATCTACGTCGTATCCTGCCAAGCAAACCCACGTCCGGTGGCCGTCCCAAAGCACCGAAAGCGGTTTTGTAAAGCCGGGAACGGATGTCGAACGGATCGACGCCTGCAGCCATGAACCATCTCTCGGTCTGTGGCTCGGGGATACAGCGCAGAACCACTTCGGCTACGAAGGCCAGGGTCCCGTATGACCCGACGAGGAGCTTGCACAAGTCGAAGCCGGTCACGTTCTTGACGAGCGGCGCCCCTGCGCGCACTACACGTCCGCTGGCGGCGACAGCTGTCACCTCCAGGACAGCGTCGCGTATCGGTCCGCGTCCAAGACGGCGGATCCCCGACTGCCCGCAGGACAGGACGCCACCGATGGTGGCCTCGGCGGGACGATCCGCCTCGATCGCGACGAGCTGACCCTTCGAGCGTGTCGCAGCCTGAAGCTCGTCGATCGTCGTCGACGCCCTCACTCTTACGATCATTTCGCCGGGTTCGTGGGCCACCACCCCCGATGGTGCCGCCACGACCCGGGCGTCGGGGTCTGCGGCACCTCCGAGGCCCCACTGGGTTCCGCCGCCCCGGCATGTGACCGGTCCCGCGTCGGGACCACCGACCACCAGGGCGAAGTCCTGCAGAGCCGACGTCATGCCTGCAGCTTTTTCACGTTCCCAGCTCACTCATATCCAAGCGCCGGCCGGGATGCTCGCGATCTCGGCGCACCCGGCGACACCCGATGGCAGGACTTTGTCGGGGTTGCAGAGGCCGTCGGGGTCGAAAGCGTCTCGGAGGCAACGCTGCGCGGCGAGGTCGTCGGCACCGAACACAAGCCGCATCGCGTCGCGCTTCTCCAGGCCGATACCGTGCTCGCCCGACAGGGAACCGCCTGCGCGGACGCACACCTCGATGATCCGTCGTCCTGCCTCGTGAACGCGATCGAGCACGCCGTCTTCGCGGGCGTCGAAGACGATCAGCGGGTGGAGGTTCCCGTCGCCGGCGTGGAAGACGTTGCCGAGCACGAGGCCGAGCTCCCTTGCGATGCCGTTGACGTCGCTAAGCACGTCGACGAGCACAGAACGGGGTACCACGCAGTCGTGCAAGTAGTAGTTGGGTGCGATCCGGGCGACCGCCCCGAACGCCGACTTCCTCGCCTTCCACCATGCGGCCCTCTCGGCGTCGTCGCGGGCGACTCGCACCTGCTGCGCCCCGTTGGAGGCGAGGATCCCCGCCACCATCTCTGTCTGGCAGGCGACGCCGCCCGCGAGGCCGTCAAGCTCGACGAGAAGAACGGCGGCCGAGTCGGTCGGCAGCCCGGCATGCACGTACGCCTCGACGACTTCGACGATCGTCGCGTCCATCATCTCCAAAGCGGCCGGGACGATCCCGCCGGCGATGACCGCCGTAACCGCCCGGGCAGCGTCGGCCATGTCGTCAAAATCAGCGAGCAGCGTCGAGACGGCTTTCGGCGTCTCGGTCAGGCGGACGCAGATCTTCGTTGCTATCCCCATGGTGCCTTCGCTGCCGACGAAGCAGCCGCGTAGGTCAAGCCCGTCGGGATCGGAGTCGAGACCCCCGAGAAGCACCACCTCCCCGTCGGGCAGGACCACTTCGAGCGCAGCGATGTGGGCGTTGGTCACACCGTAGAGCAGGCAGTGCGGGCCGCCGGAATTGTTGGCGACGTTGCCACCGACCGAGCACGACTGCTGGGACGACGGGTCGGGGGCGAAGTGCAAGCCGAGCGGGGCGACGGCACGCGAAAGGTCCAGGTTGAGGACCCCGGGTTCGACCCAGGCGAACCGGCTTTCGGCGTCAACCTCGAGGATGCGGTTCATTTTTGTCGTGACGATCACCACCGGTGGCTTTGGGCCCGAGGGGACCGCTCCGCCTGCCAGTCCGGTGCCGGAACCCCTGGCCACGAACGGCCAGCCGTGATTGCGGCACACCCGCACGACGGCCGATACCTCTTCGGTCGATGTCGGGAAGCACACGACCGACGCCTGACCGCTCAACGTGGAGGCGTCACGACCGTAAAGGGCTACCTCGAAGGCGTCGGTGTGGACACGCTCGGATGCGACCGCGAAGCGCAGGTCGCCGACGAGTGCACCGAGGGTCATTGTGACCTGTCACGTTAGCCCTCAGTTGGACGGGCATCGCAGTCCGGCCGGGGGGACTGTCAGGTCGAGAAGGTAGCTGTCGACGTAACTTCTGACGCAGGAACTGTAAGCGTACGCGGTGTGGCCCTCCCCGACCCGGGTGACGAGGACGCCGCTTCGAAGCTCGGAGGCCAGGGCGACAGCCTCCGAGTACGGGGTGGCCGGATCCCCGGTGGTCCCGACCACGACGATGGGCGGCGCGCCGACAGCAGGCAAGATGGCAGGTTTCGAGGTCGCCGAGGTCGGCCAGACCGAGCAGACAAGCTCGCTGTAAAGGTTCATGAGCCCGAACACGGGTGCAGCGGCTTGCGCAGCGGGGGCGGCTGCCTCGACCGCCTGCACGGACGGGGCGGGAGCGTCGAGGCAGTTCACCGCGGTTTCAGCCTCGAGCTCGTTACCGAGGTGGCCGGCGGAGAGGCCGATGTAGCTGTCGAAGAGGGCGTGCAGGATAGACGGATTACCGTCCGTCAAAGCGGCCAGGCCCGCCTCGAGGGTGGGCCAGCTCGACTGCGAATAAAGACCGGCGGCGGTAGCGTAGAGGAGTTGGGCCGGCCCGAATGCCTGGGCCGAACCTGTGACCGCCAAAGGTTTGGAGGTGACCGCGACGACGAGCGCTTCGAATGCTTTGAGAGGGTCCGCACCCGGCCTCCACGGGCACGTAGCGTTCGCTTGGCAGCTTGCGAACATCGAGTTGAGGTCGCCTTCGAAGGCCGTCGACTGATAGTCGAGGCTTGCGAGGACCCCGAGGGCGGGGTTGATAGCGCCGTCTAAGACCATCGCCCGTAAATGTTTGGGAAAAAGGTTCGCGTAGGTCGCCCCGAGGAACGTCCCGTAGGAGAAACCGAGGTAGTTGATGGTCGCCACGCCCAACGCCTTGCGAATGTAGTCCATGTCCATCGCTGCGTCCGCGGTACTCACATAGCCGAGCTCCCCACCGCTGCCGGCTTGGCACGCGACGGCGAACGCCCGGTCGGCGCTGAGCAGGCCCGCGAGGCCACCCGGGCTTGTCGGGGCGGGGTTGACGTTAATGAAGTTGAGCATCTGCGAGGTGGTGCCACAGTCGATCGGCGCGCTGCGGGCGACTCCCGGCGGGTCGAAGCCGATCACGTCGAAGTGGTCGAGGATCGAGGAAGGCAAGAGCTTGACGATCTCGGGCAGGAAGTCCACCCCGGATACTCCCGGGCCGCCGGGGTTGACGAGTAGGACCCCGATGTAGGCGCCCGACGCCGGCCGGCGATCCAAAGCCAGCGAGATAGTCGGGCCCTGCGGGTTCGCAGGGTTGCGTGGCACCGCAACGTTCGTGCACTGAAAGCCGCTCGGGCCCGCGGCCCCGCTGCACGAGGTCCACGACACGGCGGCTCCCGTGCCCGCCGACGAGGCACCCGACGAGGCACCCGATGCTGTCGCCGACGACTGCCCGGGAACGGCAGCCGACGCAGCCGACGCACCCGGGTGCGCCCTCGATGCGCCGCACGATCCGAGCAGTCCGGCCAGGATTACAGCAGCCGCCAGTAGTCCGGCCAAGCGCCGACTCGTAGCCACCGCTCCCATCGTCTAGACGATCCTAGGGTCCGTAGCTGCGGGGGTCGAGCCGGGGCTTGGCCGGCGCTGCGGGGCCGTGTATCGTTCGCACGTGCACAAACCTGGGTCGCTACGAACTCCGAAGCGGTGACCGGCACTCGAAAGGCAACACCCGGCCGGGTACGCGAATGGGTCAGCATCGACGACCCGAACGAGGCGAGGCGCTGGATGTTCGACGTCACGTTCCTGTCCTCCAAATGGGAGTGCCTCTACGGGAGGGGCTGCCAGGGAGTCCTCACTGGGGCAGCACCCGAGCTGGAGCAGGGCTGCTGCTCCTACGGGGCGCATTTCACCGACGACGCAGACGTCGAGCGCGTGACCAAAGCGGCGTCGCGCTTGGACGGCTCTCTCTGGCAGTTCGCCGACGAGGGCCGCAGCGGCGGTGTCGTGGAGGTGGACAGCGACGGGACCAGGTCGACACGCCTCGTCGACGACGCCTGCGTCTTCTTGAACCGGCCCGGGTTCGCCGCCGGGCCGGGATGCGCGCTACACCTCGCTGCGATCGCCGAGGGGGTGGCGGCACTTGAGCTCAAACCGGACGTCTGCTGGCAGCTGCCGATCAGGAGGGAGGACACCGACGCTGTCGACGGGTCCGTCGTGTCGACGGTGACGCAGTGGGAGCGCAAGCACTGGGGGGAGGGAGGCGACGAGTTCCACTGGTGGTGCACCGAGGCACCGGAGGCGTTCGGCGGCCGAAACGCTGTGTACCAGTCGATGAAAGACGAGCTTCGAGCTATGACCGGCGACGACGTGTTCGCTGAGCTCGCCGCGTATCTCGATGCGAAAATCAGGCCGAGGACCGTCGTCGTCCGCTCGACACCTGGCCGCGCCACGCACGCCGGCGCCGAGGCGACGCCGCCAGCAACCGGAACTTGAAAAGCAGCAGAGCTAGGTGAGGGTCGCTTCTGGCCCGGAGATTTCCTCCTCGTCGAGGTCTTCCATCGCAAGGCACCAGGAGGCGTGCTCGTCGTCGGGGTCCGCTCCGCACTCGGCGCAAGGCTCAACGTCCACCTCGGTCAACCGCTTGAGTACCCGTGCCTCTTCGAAACGCCGATGCCGACCCTTTTTCACCGTAAAAGCTCCCGTTCATCGAGAATCGCCACGTGTCAGCGGCGACCCCCGCAATAATATCAACCCTTGACGCTCAACTTTCGGTAGTACCCAACCGGCCCCGGGTTGACAGCGTCCACAGACGAAAGCCGGGGATGCGGACGTCTGGCCCCTCGGCCTACAGCTCGAGGGGAGTCCCTGAGGCGGCCTCCAGGCGAAGCGAACCTGAAGGGTTGAACGTCAACGCCCCGTCGCCGTCCCTCAAAGCTCGCAGCGCTCCGCTCAGAAGCGCGCCTCGCCATCCGTCGAGCAGGCGGCACTGAGGGTCGTCCCGGAGGAAGGCGGCGACATCAGACCGGGTGGCCACCGCGGCGGGGTCGATTCGCTCGTTCTTGGCCACCTGGGCTATCCACGCCATCATCAAGGCAACCGACGCCCGGAGCTCCTTGGGGACTTCGTCGCTCGGGGGTGGCAGGATCTGCTCCTCGGGAAGGTTCCTGCCACGCTCGACGGCTTCGAGGATCTCGTCGGCTACGGGAGACTTGAGCCGCCTGCCGTCGAGGCCGCGCATCGAGTTGAGCGCTTCGTGAGTCGACGGAGGACGGTGTGCGATCGCCTGGACGACAAGGTCGGCTACCACATAGCGGACCGGCTGATCCACGGTGGCAGCCCTACGCTCCCTCCATGCTGCGACCTCCTGTGCGACGCCACGCGAGGCGCCCTTGAGCGTGCGGGCGTCACGAAGCTTCCACCACGCCCTCCGCGCGTCGGCGTGGGTTGCGCAGCGCGCAAGCAGGCTGGCGCACTCCTGGTCGACCCAGCCCGATCGGCCGGTGGCATCGAGCTCGGCGGTGATCGTGTCGGCGAGGACCAGCAGGTGCTCCACGTCGGATGCTGCGTAGGCGAGCTGCGACGAGGTCAGCGGCCGTGCCTGCCAATCCGTCAGCCGGTCCCCTTTGGCGAGGTCCTTCCCGAGGAACGATTTCACGAGCGAGGCAAGGCTGGCGCTGCTGTGACCGCAGAACCCCGCGGCGATCTGCGTGTCGAAAATCGTTCCCGGCAGGACCCCGCATGTCCGGCGGATAATCTCCAGGTCCTGGTCGCAGGCGTGGCCGACCATCACGGCCGGGCCGGCAACGACGGCCGCCAGGGCGCTCACGTCGACACCGAAAGGGTCGACGAGCACGATCCGGTCGCGGGAGCTTCCAGGCTCTCTCCAACTCAGCTGGAGGAGTGCGAGGACCGGCCAATACGTCTTCTCACGGTGGAATTCCGTGTCGATTCCGTAGCGTTCAACGCTGCGCAGCTCGACGAGGAGGTCGGCGAGGGACGTATCGTCGGCGACGAGCTCTATAACGGCCTCTCCTGCGCTTCGTGTTGGACTTTCAGCACCTGTCAGGTCTACCCGTCGCGGCCGTCCGCCCGCAAGTATGGGGCCGGGATCCCGGCCCCCTCAGCCGCCATAGCTCATCCGGGTGTCTTCCATCCGGAGAACCTCGACGCCCTCCGGCAGCTCGGAGGGGCCGCAGTCGACGACTTCGCCGACGAAGAGAGTGTGGCTCACGAAGTCGGTCGCCTGATAAAGCCGGCAGTCCAGCCACGCTAGCGAGCTTTCGAGCAGCGGAGCGCCCGTAGCAGCGGTGGTCACGGCGAAGCCGGCCAGCTCGCCAGGAGCGCCGTCATCGTCGAGCGGCTTCACGAATTTCCTCACCAGGCCACGGTCGCTCCTTGCGATTACGTTGACGGAAAAAGCATGCCCTTCGCGCACAAGCCTGTTGCTCAGCGCCTCGCGCTCGACGCTGACCGCTACCAGCTTCGGCTCGCTCGAAACTTGCGTCGCCCAGTTGAGGGTCATCAGATTCCGCTGGCCGGCGAAGCTGCTCCCGAGCACGTACAGACCGCTCGGCATTGCCCAAAGGACCCGCCTGCGCGTCCGTTCGTAGGTTTCATGGTCACGCCCTGGGGGGTAAGGCCCGACCTGGGTTACCTTCATGTCGTCGCCTCCTTGTCGGCCACTTGCGCGACCTCGTCTCGAACTTCGATGACGTGCTGGGTCGACCGGCCCCGCCGGAGCACGACCCAGCGCCCGTGCAACGCGTCGCCTGCTTGTAGGCGACGATCCTCGGCGACCCGCACGCCGTTGAGGTAGATCGCTCCTTGCGACAGCTGGCGGCGGGCGTCACCGCGCGACGAGACGATCCCCGTAAGAACCGCCGCGTCTATCACGCTGAGCGCCCCCTCGACGTCCGCTCGGGCGACGACGGTGCTTGGGGCATCGGCCAGGGCCGCCTCCAATGCTTCGCCGTCCAGGTCGGCTAGCGACATGGTGAAAAGAGCTTTCGCCGCCACCGCTGCGCGGGCCGCCTCCTCGGTTCCGTGGACGAGCGCCGTCAGCGACGACGCAAGCTCGCGCTGCGCCCTGCGCTCCTCGGGGCGCGAGGCGAGCCTTTCGTCGAGCTCAACGATCTCCGCCTCGCCGAGCGAGGTGAAGCGGCGCAGGTAGGAAACCGCGTCGCTGTCGGGGGTCCGCATCCAGAACTGGTAGAACTCGTAGGGCGAGGTCCGCTCAGGATCGAGCCACACCGTCCCGCTCTCCGTCTTTCCGAACTTCGTCCCGTCCGCCTTCGTCACCAGAGGCGATGTGAGCCCGAACGCCCTGGCGCCCGCGCGCAGGCGCCTGACCAGCGTGACGCCCTCGGAGATGTTGCCCCACTGGTCGCTGCCGCCGAGCTGCAGTTCGCAACCGTAGCGGTCGTAGAGCTGAACGAAGTCCCATGCCTGGAGGAGCATGTAGCTGAACTCGGTGAACGACAGGCTCTCCCCTTGGCGGTCGAGGCGGCTACGCACCGAGTCCTTTCGGACCATCTCATTCACGCTGAACAGCTTCCCGACGTCTCGCAGGAAGTCGATCAGGCGCACCTCGCCGAGCCAGTCGAAGTTGTCGGCGATCACCGCTGCGCCTGGCGCCGGGGACGCTTCGCTGCCGAGAAGGGCGGCGACCTGCGCCGATATCGAGGCGCGGTTGGCTTCCAGCTCCCGAGGTTGGAGCAGGTTGCGTTCCTCGCTCTTTCCGCTCGGATCCCCGATCATCCCTGTACCCCCGCCGATCAACGCTATCGGCCGGCTTCCGTGCCGGGCGATCAGCCGTAGAAGGCACAGCTGCTGCAGGTGACCGACATGCAGGCTGGCGGCAGTAGGGTCGAAGCCGATGTACGCGACGATCGGGCCCGCCTCCAAGCGCTCGGAGAGGGCGGCACGGTCCGTGACCTGATGGATCAGACCGCGCCAGGCGAGCTCGTTGACTATCGGCGACATGGCACTATTGTCCCACGGCTGTCTCATGGCTGTCTCATGGCTGTCTCATGGCTGTCTCATGCCTGTCTCACGGCTGTCTCACGGCTGTCTCGCGCCGCGTGTCCTGATCTTTTTTCCGCCGGCGTAGGCAAGAATGGGTGACATGCGATGCGCAGGCGTGCTGCTCACAGGTGGGGCGAGCCGCCGGATGGGTGTCGACAAGGCTACGCTGGTCGTCGGCGCGCAGGGCGGTCAGGCTGCCACGCTCGCCAGGCGCACGGCGGGGACCCTCATCGAGGTTGCAGAGATGGCGGTGGAGGTCGGCCCGGGCAGGAGCGGGCTGCCGGCATTCACCGAGGACCCGCCCGGAGGTGGTCCCCTCGCAGGTTTCGTCGAAGGGTGCAGCCGGCTTCGAGCTGCCGGCTGGGACGGACCGGTGCTGCTCGTGGCGACGGATCTGCCCGACCTCGACGCCGACATTCTGCGCTGGCTCGCCGCTTACCCCGCTGGCGTGTCCGCCGTCCCGCTTCTCGAAGGGATACCCCAGCCGCTATGCGCAAGGTACGGCCCGAAGGTGGTGGATATCGCAGTCGAGGTGCTCAACCGGGGGCAGCGCTCCATGGGAGCCCTGCTCGACGCGATCGAACCGCACTACCTGCTCCCCGAGCGTGACGGGGCGCCCTCGGGGTGGCGAAGGGCTCTCACAGACGTCGATACGCCTGAGGCGCTCGCAGGCTTGGACGGCGAGGACAGGATCGACCGCTCGAGCGGAGCACGGGCGCGCCATGCACGCCTCGCCTAAGGCGGTGACGCCGCTGCGCGTCCTCAAGGTCCGCCCCGGGCGCCGGCTGGAGCTGCCCGACGACGTCGCCACCGAGGAACCGCTCCAGCTGATGGTTGCAGGTCCGGGTGAGGCTGCAGTCCCCCTCGCTGTCACGATGCGCACACCCGGCCACGACTTCGAGCTCGCCGCAGGCTTCGTGTACACCGAAGGCGTTGCGGGCCCCGCCGAGATACGGTCGGTCGATTACTGCGAAGCGGTCTCACTCGATCCGCTCTCCCGATGGAACCATGTGGCGATCCGCCTGACCCGCCCCCACAGGCCGGACGCCCAGCCCCGCACGTTCGCCGCGTCGGCAAGCTGCGGGACGTGCGGAAAGAGGTCGATCGACGACCTTGCCGTCGCCTGCGGCGAGGTCGCTCCCGGTGGCGCGTGGCCGACGTCGTCGATAACTGAAGCGGTCGGCTGCCTGCGTGGAGCCCAGAAAACCTTCGATCGCACCGGTGGGTTGCACGCTGCGGGACTCTTCGACCGGGAAGGCGCCCTCCTTGTCGTGCGGGAGGACGTAGGACGACACAACGCCGTCGACAAAGTCATCGGGGCGACCTTGCTCAACCCGCAACGCTTCGGGCCCGCTCGGGGCGACTACGGCCTCGTCGTGTCCGGACGGGTCAGCTTCGAGATCGTCCAGAAAGCTGCTGTCGCAGGCCTCCCCCTCCTCGCTGCAGTTTCGGCGCCTTCGAGCCTTGCCGTGCAGACAGCAAAGCACCTGGGCGTGACGCTGGCGGCGTTCGTCCGGGGTGACAGTTTCAACGTGTACAGCCACGCCGAGCGTCTCGTGTACACGGAATGACGGCCGCGACGACTTGACGTACTGCGGCCGGGTCGTGCGGAAATCTGGACGCGCCGAAGAGCCCGCATAAGCGGGCTCTTCGCAAATCAGTTAACCGCGGGCGTTAGCCGAGGCGCTTGACGTTAGCGGCTTGGAGCCCCTTCGGGCCTTGGTTGACTTCGAACTCGACCTTGTCGTTCTCCTCGAGGTTACGGTACCCGTTACCGTCGATGGCGCTGAAATGCACGAAAACGTCGGGTCCACTGTCCTGAGATATGAATCCGTATCCCTTCTCCGAGTTGAACCACTTCACTGTTCCGGTTGCCACAAGCAATCCCTCCTTTCCTGGCCGGAGCGGATCTCCGCCCCCCGAGAGGGGTGGGCCCGGCGGCCCCCGGCGTGAGCCGGAGAGGGAGTCTGCCTCGACTCGATGCTTCCACCCTCGCGCCGACAAGGGTAGCACGCTGCGAGGCTGCGTGGGTAGTGTCTTGTCGCCGTGCGCAAGGTGGCCGTTGTTGCTCATACCCACTGGGACCGGGAGTGGTACCAGTCCTTCGAGGAGTTCCGTGCTCAGCTCGTCGTCGTAGTCGACGAGCTTCTCAACCTCCTCGACGTCGAGCCCCGGCTGACGCATTTCCATCTCGACGGCCAGATGGCTCTCGTCGAGGACTACCTCGAGGTCAGGCGGGACCAGGCGGAACGGGTTGCACGTCTGGTACGAGAGGGCCGCCTCGGGATCGGCCCATGGTATTGCCTGATGGACGAATTCGCCGTGTCAGCCGAGACGATCGTGCGCAACCTGCAGCTCGGCCGCTCGACGGCGGGACGCCTCGGAGGATCCTGCGACGTCGGCTACCTGCCGGATATGTTCGGCCACGTCTCCCAGATGCCACAGATCCTGCGCAGCGTCGGGATCGAGCATGCCGTCGTCTGGAGGGGTGTTCCGGACACCGTGGGTCGGAACGCATTCGTATGGGCTTCGCCTGACGGTTCGAGCGTCCGGGCGGAGTACCTGCCTTCCGGCTACAGCGCCGGAGGGCACCTCCCTCGCGATGCCGGCGGGTTCGTCGGCCGGCTAGGCGACTACGAGAGGGAGCTCGGAGTCCTCTTGCGCGACGACGATCCTCTCCTCGTGGTCAACGGCGGCGACCATCACGGAGCGCAACCCCATTTGGGGGCCGTCGTGGAGGAGGCGAACGCCGCCCAGGACCACTTCCGCGTCGTCGTAACAGATCTCCGCTCCTATCTTGGCGAAGCGCCTCACGATGGCTTGAGCGTGCTGGCCGGGGAGCTTCGAAGCAACATTCGGGCCCCTCTCCTATCCGGAGTCCTCTCCAGCCGGGTCGACATCAAGCAGGCCGCGGCCGCCGCAGAGTCGGCCCTCGAACGCACGGCCGAGCCGCTCGCCGCGTTGTGGCTGGCGCCCGAGGACTGGCCCGGCGACAGTCTCGACCGTGCCTGGCTCGAGGTGATACGCAACTCGGCGCACGACTCGATCTGCGGATGCTCGGCGGATTCAGTCGGGCGCGCAGTGCTTTCGCGCTACGACACGGCCTGCACCCTCGCTGCGACGGTCACGCGGAGCGCCCTCGAGATCGCCTCCATGGCAACGGCCGGCTCGGGCCACATGGTGCTCAACCCCTCCGCCGGCACCCGGAGCGGACTCGTCGAAGTCGAGGTCGAGGTCGGGAGCGAGGTCGGGAGCGAGGTCGGGAGCGAGGTCGAGAAGATGGGCGGCCAGGCGCTTGGCGTCACGGCAGGTGGCACCACGACTAGAACCGGTCGCGGCCGTGACCTCGCCAGAATGCTCGCCGAGCTGGCGGCCCAGGGCTGGATCGGCGAGTCGTGCCCCATCGTGTACGTGGACATCTCGCCACGAAGCGCTACCGGCCCGGTGTCAGTGTCTGTTACGTCGAGCCGCGCTGCACCGGCCAACCTCGCGGTAGGAGCCCTCATGGCCGAAGTGTGGGGGCGGGCGGCCGCCACCGCCGACGCACCTCTGAGCCTCACGGTCACACGTCTCCCGTCGATCCGGTCCCTGGTACGCGCGTGCGACATCCCGGGCTACGGCTGGGCTCTGCTCCGCCCGAGCGGGACCGAGGAAGCAGAACCCGTGAGCGTCGCGGTTGCCGGCGGGGCGATCATCGTCGACAACGGAGCTCTCCGCGTCGAGATCGACGCGACGACGGGGTCTTTTGCCCTTAACGGCATCGGCGGCATGAACAGACTCTGCGAGGAACCCGACGACGGGGACACCTACAACTTCTCCCCGTTCGACGGCGTCGACGCAGTCACCTCGCCGAACGACGTGCACGTCGCGGTCATAGAGCACGGGCCGCTTCGCGCCGTCGTAAGGACTACCCGTACCTACGGCTGGGGTGTCGGGCGTGCCACGCCTGTCTGCGTGGTGTCCGACGTCGAAGTGCGTTGCGCAGAGCGGGCGGTCAGGGTGACCACCAGCTTCGACAACACGGTGCGAAACCACCGGGTTCGGGCGGTGTTTCCTCTCCCCGCCCGGGCGGTCGAGACCGTGGCGGAATGCGCGTTCGCTACAGTCCGGCGCCCCGTCCCGCGACCTGGACGAGAAGAGGAGTGGCTCATAGAGGCGCCGCCTGACACGTTTCCGTCGAGACGCTTCGTAAGTGCAGGAGACGTAACCGTCCTGCACCAGGGGCTTCTTGAATACGGTCTCGTCGACGACGGCCAGGCGCTGGCTCTCACGCTGCTTCGAGGGACCGGGATAATCTCGAAACCCACATTGGCAACGAGGCGCGCCATTGCAGGACCGCCCCTAGCGCTTCGCGACGCCCAGATGCCCGGCCCGCAGGCCTTCACATATGCGGTGGCACTCGACTGCACCGACCCGTGGTCACTAGCGGAGGCACTTTGGAGTCCGCTCATCGCCACGAGGGCGCATGGGGGCGGCCGGCTCGACGACCGGGGCAGCCGGTTCAGCGTCGACACCGGGCGTGGCGTCGTTTCGAGCTTGCGCCGGAACGGCGGGCAGGTGGAACTTCGGGTGTTCAACCCGTGTGACACCGATACGTGGGTGCGCATCCCCGGCGGAAGCGGGACACTGGTCGACCTGGCAGGACAAGAACTCGAGAGTTGGACCGGCTCGTTTCCCCTTGGACGCTGGGAATTCGCCACTGCCCGCCTCGATGGGCCTTTGGACTAGGTCGGAGCCGGCCAAAGTCGTCGCTTTTGGTCAGGATCGCGAAGCGTACTGAAGAGCCTGACCAAAACGTTCGTTTTTCCAGCGTTTTTGGTACCCGATCCTTGCTCCGAAAAAGTTTGGTACCAGCCCTCGCTCGGAAAACGCACTTTTTGGTACCAAAGATTTTCGTCGAGCAGATCCTGCCCATTTCTGACGCCCCTAGCAGCGGCCGCCGACCGTGCCCACTGCCGACCGTGCCCACTGCTGCGGGCCTGAATTAGCC
>JAKAZH010000103.1 GCA_021815935.1 Actinomycetes bacterium | reverse complement strand
CATCTTGAAGGAGTACGTCGCCCGCGGCACCTATATTTACCCACCTCGCCAGTCGATGCGCTTGGTGACAGACATTTTCGCATACTGCAACGAGAACCTCCCGTCTTGGAATACGATCTCCATCTCCGGCTACCACATCCGCGAGGCGGGCTCCACCGCAGTCCAAGAGATCGCCTTTACACTTGCGAACGGCGTCGCCTACGTACAGGCGGCGCTCGACGCCGGGCTCGCCGTCGACGACTTCGCCCCGCGGCTGAGTTTCTTCTGGAACTCCCACAACAACTTTTTCGAGGAGATAGCGAAGTTCCGTGCCGCAAGGCGAATGTGGGCGAAGATCATGTCGGAACGCTTCGGAGCGTTGGAGGAGAAAAGTAAGCTTCTCCGCTTCCACACCCAGACCGGGGGATCGACGCTCACTGCGCAGCAACCGGAGAACAACATTGCTCGTGTCACACTTCAATCACTCGCCGCTGTCCTCGGGGGGACCCAAAGCCTCCACGCAAACGGATTCGACGAGGCACTCGGCCTTCCGACCGCCAAGGCCGCGACCATCGCGTTGCGGACACAGCTGATAGTCGCAAACGAATCAGGTGTTACCGACACTGCCGATCCACTTGCCGGCTCCTACTTCGTCGAGTCGCTGACCGAAGCTGTGGAGGCTGGAGCCTGGGCGTATCTGGACAAGATCGACTCGATGGGCGGAGCGGTGCCAGCAATCGAAGCGGGCTACATGCAAGACGAAATAGAGCAGGCCGCATACGAATACGCGAAGTCTGTCGACGCGAAGCAGCGTGTCATCGTCGGTGTCAACCGCTACGTCGACGATCAACCCGGCCACACGGAGGTTTTCCCGATAGACCCAGCCCTCGAACGCCAGCAAGTGGACCGAGTCGCGGCCACCCGGCGGGACCGAGACCAGGCGTCGGTGGATGCCGCGCTCCGCGACGTAGCGTTATCAGCGCGTGGCACCTCCAATCTTCTCGAACCTATGAAAGAGGCGCTGCGTCGCCGTGCAACACTCGGGGAGGTGAGTGACGTGCTGCGAGCCGAGTTCGGCGTCTACCAGCCCGGCCGATAGCGATGGCGGTCAAGTTCGTGATCATCGGGGGTGGCCCCGCGGGAAACACTGCCGCGACCTACGCAGCCCGGCTCGGAGCGGAAGTCACTCTGGTGGAGCGCGACGTCGTCGGGGGAGCGGCCCATCTATGGGACTGCATCCCTTCCAAGACGATGATCGCTACAGGTGGGGCCATGAGCTTCTCGCGTCGAATCGAAGGAATGGGGCTCTCCCACCAAGACGCCCGCCTCGACTTGGAGGTGCAGCGCGCAAGGATCGCCGAGATAGAGCACCATCTCCAATCCCAAGTGACCCAACTGCTGAGCAGCCAGGGGGTCCGGATGATCTCCGGGAGCGCTCGCCTGTCCGGGCCGCACAAAGTTGTCGCTGATACCGGCACCGAGAGCATCGAGCTCGACGCCGACGCTATTCTGATCGCGACGGGAAGTCGACCGCGGATACCGGATTGGGCGCAACCCGACGGAAAAAGGGTGCTGACAACACGTCAGGCGTACCCGCCGCCCGAGATGCCAGAACACCTCGTGGTTATCGGTTCGGGCGTGACGGGCGTGGAGTTCGTCCACATGTTCACCTCGTTTGGAGCAAAAGTTACCCTGATCGTCAGTCGGCAGCAGGTGCTTCCCGCCAAGGACCCGGAGGTTGCCGCAGCGCTCGAAGACGAGCTGCTGCGGCGTGGCGTCCGCTTGTTCAAAGGAGCGAGGGCCGAGGAGATCGACATCGCCGGTGATACCGTAGAGGTCCACTGCGACGACGGGCGGGTTGCGAAAGGCAGCCATGCGCTGCTTGCCATCGGTTCGATACCAAACAGCGACGGTCTTGGCTTGGAGGCTGCCGGAGTCGTAACCGGCGGAGGTTACGTCCCGATCAACCACCACTGCCAGTCCAACCTTGCCCATGTGTACGCCGCCGGAGACGTGTCGGGCAAGCTGCCATTGTCTTCGGTGGCATCGATGCAGGGCCGCAAGATCGCCGAGCACGTGATGGGGATACACTCTCGTGAGCATCGCCACATCGACTACGAGAAGGCCGCGTCGGCGATCTTCACCGAACCGGAGATAGCCGACGTCGGCCTCGCAGAAGCGGACGCGTTCGCGACGGGCCGCAAGATCCGGGTGACCAAGGTCCCCTACGCTGCCGCCGCCAAGGCGATGATCAACGACGACACAGGCGGGTTTGTCAAGATCATCTCCGATCCGGCGACCGGCGTGGTTCTAGGCGGGTCTATAGTCGGTCGCCACGCCGCAGAGCTCATATCGGTACTTGCGTTGGCCGTGACCGCCAACTTGAAGGTCACCGATATCGTCGAAAGTTGCCTAGCGCACCCGACGCTGTCGGAAGCGCTCGCCGAAGCAGCGGAGTAGCGGCGTCAGGCGGCGGACGGCGGAGTAGTGGCGGACGGCAGAGTACTGGCGCCAGGCCGCAGAGGCCCGGTTCCTCTCAGGCGATCACAACCACCACGTCGCCGGCCCCGACGGAGTCGCCGGGGGCGACTTTCACTTCGGTCACGGTGCCTGACGCCTCCGCAGTGATGTTGTTCTCCATCTTCATCGCCTCGAGGACCGTGACGGTCTGGCCGACTTCGACCTGGTCTCCGACGGCGACCAGAACCTTGACTATCGTTCCCTGCATCGGGACGGTCACCTGCCCGCTTCCACCGCCCGCCGCGTGACCATGGCCGGCGCCGCCGGCTCGGGGCCGAGCTGGGCGTGACCCCGCTGGCTTGCCTGGCTGCGGCGCGCCTTGCACCACCCCGAAACCTTCCGTTTCGGGAACCCAGAGCTTCACCGAGAAGCGCTTGCCGTCCACCTCGACGTCCATCTCTCGGCGCA
This sequence comes from Actinomycetes bacterium, assembly GCA_021815935.1. Next base: position 3,650 of record JAKAZH010000103.1, on the reverse strand, counting down.
CCATGGGTTCACCTGGCGGGGATGCCGGGGTCGACGGGGACGACACGCCGGTCAGGTCGAGCCCGTTCTCCACCCAGTTCGTCGAGTGGCGGATCGCCTCGAAGTCGGGGTGTTCGAGTATGGCTATGTCGGCTGGGATCGTCGTGGCCGGCCCTTCTATGACAGTCTCGCGAAGCGCCCGCAGAGCCCGCCGGCGGGCTTCCTCGCGGTCGGTCCCCCAGACGATGAGCTTGGCGATCAAGTTGTCGTAGTACTGGCTCACCGTGTCGCCGGGTCCGTAACCGGCGTCCACGCGCACACCGAAGCCGTCCGGGCGATCGAAGCGGGTGATCGTCCCCGGGGACGGCAGGAAGCGTCCTCCCGCCGGGTCCTCTGCGTTGAGCCGGATCTCGATGGCATGGCCGTTGGGCTGTATATCAGCCTGGCTGAAGCCGAGCGGTTCGCCGGACGCCACCTTCAACTGGAGCGCGACAAGATCGCGACCGAACACCAGCTCGGTCGCCGGATGCTCCACCTGCAGGCGGGTGTTCATTTCCAAGAAGAAGAAGTCGCCATCCTGGTAGATGAACTCGACGGTGCCCGCGTTCACGTAGCCACAAGCCTTGGCCACTTTGACAGCTGCCTCACCCATCGCCGTAAGAGTGCCCTCCGGTATACCCGGGGCGGGAGCCTCCTCGATCAGCTTCTGGTGCCGGCGCTGCGCCGAGCAGTCCCTGGTGCCGAAGTAGACAGCGTTGCCATGGGTGTCGGCGAACACCTGCACCTCGACGTGTCGCGGCCAGGTGAGGTAACGCTCGAGGTAGCTCTCCGATCGCCCGAAGGCTTTCTGCGCTTCCCGCTGGGCCGATTCGAGTGCGGCGGCGGCGTCCTCGGCGCGCGACACGACCCTCATTCCGCGACCGCCTCCGCCGTACGCCGCCTTGATGGCGACCGGCCACCCGTTCGTCTCGCCGAATGCGATTACCTCGTCGGGCGAGGTCAGGACCTCCGTGGTTCCAGGGACCCCGGCCACGTCCGCCCGGGCCGCCGCAAGGCGTGAGCTGATCTTGTCTCCCATCACCTCGATCGCTTCGGGGGGAGGCCCGATCCAAACGGCACCCGTCTGCGAGACGGCCCGTGCGAAGTCGGCGTTCTCCGAGAAGAACCCGTAACCCGGGTGCAGGGCGTCCGCGCCCGATCGGGCCAGCGCGTCCAGGATCTTGTCGGTGGCGAGGTAGCTCTCGGAGGCGCTCTGGCCCCCTATCGAGTACGCCTCGTCCGCCATGCGGACATGCATGGCGTCGCGGTCCAGATCGGAGTACACGGCCACGGTGGAAATGCCGATTTCCCGTGCGGTCCGGATCACCCTGACGGCGATCTCTCCGCGGTTCGCAATAAGCACCTTGTTGAGCACGAGAAAGCATTCTGACATCGTGAGGAGCGGCGGGCTAGTCCGCTCCTCCGGAAGCCCCCTGCGCCGGCAGGTAGAGTTGGCGATCCGCTTCGCCGACGTACGTCATCTCGAATCCACGACGTCCACGAACCGGGTGGTTTCCGAGGCGGCAGCAGCAGGCGCCCAAGAAGGGCTCGTGGTGGTCGCTGAGTATCAGAGCGCCGGTCGAGGGCGCCTGGATCGCAGATGGGAGGCGGCGCCCGGCGACGCACTTCTGGTATCGGTACTGTTGCAACCCGGCGGCCTGGCTGTCGAGCGGTGGCACCTGCTGAGCGAGGCGGCCGCGTTGGCGGCGCGCGCTGCGTGTGTTGAAGTCGCCGGCGTCCACGCGCGGATCAAATGGCCCAACGACCTTCTCGGCGGCGACGAGGGGGCAAAGCTGGCAGGGATTCTCGCCGAGTCGACCAACGAACGCGTCGTCGTCGGGATGGGACTCAACGTGCACGCCGGTCCACCCGGCGCAGCGGTGCTCGACGCGCTCGCCGGACGGAGGGTCCCGCGGTCGGATCTGCTCGCAGCCTGGCTCGGAGCGCTGGACCGCAGGCTCGACGACCTTGACGGGGTAGCCGACGACTACTCGGAGGCATGTGACACCGTCGGCAGGCGAGTAGAAGTTGACCGTGGCACGGCGGGAGTCTTGCTGGGTGTGGCCACGAGAGTCGACTCCGCCGGCCGCCTCGTCGTGCGCTGCGATGCCGGCGGGGATGTGGCCTTGACCGTGGGAGACGTCACCCACGTCCGCTGAGCTGCGCCGCGCAATGTCGGTGGTAGCGTCCGGTACGTGAAGGCCTTGATCCTTGCCGGCGGCGCAGGAACCCGTCTGCGCCCGATAACGCACACCCGGGCGAAGCAACTGGTGCCCGTCGCCAACAAGCCGATACTTTTCTACGGCCTCGAAGCGATCGCCGGCGCGGGGATCAAGTCCGTCGGGATCGTCGTCGGTGATACCGCCGGCGAGATCCGTGAGGCAGTCCAGGACGGTTCGCAGTGGGGCCTGGAAGTCACGTACCTGCCCCAGGAGGCACCTCTCGGGCTCGCGCACGCGGTGCTCATAGCGCGGGATTTCCTCGGCGACGACGATTTTGTCATGTACCTGGGAGACAACCTCCTCCAGCAGTCCCTCGACGACTTCGTCGATCGCTTCGAGGCTGACCGCCGCCGGGCGAGCGCGCCGACACTCGACGGGAGCCATGCGGAACCCCCATGCGCCCAGATCCTCCTGAAGGTCGTGCCTGATCCTCAGCATTTCGGCGTGGCAGAGCTCGCCGAAGACGGTTCGGTCCTCCGACTCGTGGAGAAGCCGGCGAACCCGGCGAGCAACCTCGCTTTGGTCGGCGTATACCTTTTCGACTCACGGATACACGAGGCCGTCGCCTCTATCGAGCCGTCGAAGCGCGGTGAGCTGGAGATCACGGATGCGATCGGGTGGCTGGTGGAGCACGGATTGCGGGTTCGCACCGAGGTACTCGAAGGTTGGTGGATCGACACCGGCAAGTTGACGCCGCTGCTCGAAGCGAACAGCCTCATCTTGGAGACCCTGGAGCGCCGCATCGACGGCGACGTCGACGAGCACTCGGCGGTTGAGGGGCGGGTGGTGCTCGAAGCCGGCGCGACCCTCCGGCGCAGCAGCGTCCGCGGTCCCGCCGTGATAGGCGCGGGCACGACGGTGATCGACAGCTTCATCGGGCCGTTCAGCGCTATCGGTCGACGTTGCACCATCGCCGACAGCGAGGTGGAGCACGCTGTGATCCTCGATGACTGCAAGGTAGTCGGGGCGGGACGATTGGAGGACTCGCTGCTCGGCCACCACGTGGAAGTGACGAGGTCAGCCCGCCGCCCGAGCGCGACCCGTCTCATGGTCGGCGACCACTGCAGCATCGACCTTCAGTAGCCGCAGCCGAAGGAACAGCGTTCCCCGGCTAACCTCGGCGCCCATGAGAATCCTGGTCACTGGCGGTGCCGGCTTCATCGGCTCCAACTACGTACGCCGGGTGCTGGAGACGACCGACGACACGGTGACCGTGTACGACGCGCTCACCTACGCAGGTAATCTGTCCACCCTCGCCGCCGTCGCCTCCAGCTTCGGGAGCCGCTACCGCTTCGTGCACGGCAACATCTGCGATCTGGGTGCCTTCACGGACGCGGCGAAAGGCCACGACGCCGTAGTGCATTTCGCCGCCGAGAGCCACGTCGACCGTTCGATTGCCGGGCCGGAGGA
>JAKAZH010000102.1 GCA_021815935.1 Actinomycetes bacterium | reverse complement strand
GTTGGGCACGACGATGCCGCAGCGGCCCCCCTCCTTTAGCCGCCGCACGACGAGCTGGAGGAAGAGCCACGCCGTCTCTGCCGTTTGCTTGCCGGCTGGGAAGTTGGCCTGGATGCTAGCTTCCTCGGCGCCGCCGAATGGCGGGTTGGTGAGGACGACTTCGACACGCTCCGCCTTGCCGATTTGGGTAATTGGCGTCGCTAGCGCGTTACCGCGGGTGATGTTTGGTTGGCCGACTCCGTGGAGGACGAGATTCATCATGCCGAGGAGGAAGGGCAATGGCTTCTTTTCGATGCCGCGGAGGTTGGTGTGGAGCGCTCGCCGTTGCTGGGCCGTCTGAACCTGTGGAGACGCGTGTACGAGCGACTCCACGAGGAAACCGCCAGTTCCACACGCGGGGTCGAGCACGACCTCTCCGAGTTTGGGGTCGAGCTGCTGCACGATGAAGCGGATGATGGGCCGTGGTGTATAGAACTCCCCGGAGTCACCCGCTGCGTCTCGCATCTCGCGGAGCATTGACTCGTACAGGTGAGCCATCGTGTGGATGTCGTCTGACGAGGCGAAGTTGATCTCGTTGACCTTGTTGACGACGTCGCGGAGCAGGTACCCGGAGAGCATCCGGTTGTTCGTCTCCTTGAACACGGCAGCAAGCACGTCACGGGGGTCATGCGAGCCGGTTCCGCTGAGGTCTCGCAAGTAGGGGATGAGCGTGCCGTTCACGAAGCTCGTGAGCGCGTCGCCGGTCGGGCCATTGGGATCGGCAGCCCAGTCTCTCCAGCGGTAGGGCTCCTCGATGGCTGGGCGAAACCGGTCGTCGGTGATCTCGCGGCTCTGTTCGAGGCCGTCGAACGCCTTGAGGAAGAGGAGCCAAGCGAGCTGCGGTATGCGGTCGAGGTCCCCGTTGAGGCCTGCGTCCTTTCGCATGGCGTCGCGGGCGGCCTTGATGACGGCCGCCAGCTTCGCTTGGGGCGAGACGGGTGCAGCGGGGGTTGCTTTCTTGGGTCGAGCCATTTGTTCTCCGGGCTATGAGGCGACGTAGACGAGTTCTCCCAGCCGGGAGACGGCGGTCCGCAGAGAGTCCGCGGACCCGAACCGGTCGGCGATCTCGGTGGGGGTGCCGAGCGACGAGAGAGGGGGCACTTCGAGCACGCCGAGGTCGTCGAGTTCGCCTATTCCGTGCTCGGCGTACTTTTCGAGGAGGTAGGTGAGCACCTGACGCGCGGCGGGTTGGAAGGCGTCGAAGAACTCGACATGCTCGCGGCGTACCTTGCGTGCTCGCTCCACCCTGGTCGCGAGTGGCTGATTCCACGCCAGGTAAACGAGGACGTCCAAGGGGTCGGCATCCGTGAGAGCGGTGCGGTCGATGAGGTCGGCCGGGTCGATGCCATGCCTGGCGAGCGCGTCGGTGACATCTTGCCGACCGACCCGCGTGGCCCACTTCGAGCGGAGGTCCGTCGGATCCGGGTAGAGCGAGCGGACGGTCTCGGCCACGAAGTCGCGGTACTCCACCAGGCGGAGGCGCTCCGTGGCAGGGTCGAGGTGGTAAATGGCCTCAGCTGTCACCCATACCTCTGCGTCGTCCACGTAGAACTTGGTGAGCGGCTCCTCCTCGAGTTCGTCGGGCGAGATCTCGTGTTGACGATCGGTGTGCTCGTCCACGTCGGTGGGCTCGAAGATCGGCTCGGGCTGCTCGACCATGGTCTCCTCGGCCACGTTCCCCTGCTCATCGATCTCCTCGTTCACGACTTGGTCGGGCGGCCCGTCGAACTCCGGGTCGCTGAACAGAGCGGTCGCGCCCGAGTAGTCGAGGATGTCGAACGACAACTTGTCTTCATCGGGGTAAAGCCGCGTGCCGCGCCCGATCATCTGCTTGAAGAGCGCCGTCGAGCCCACGGGGCGGAACAGGACAATGTTGCGTACCGTCGGCAGGTCCACCCCGGTGGAGAGCAGTTCCGACGTGGTGGCGATGACCGGAAGACGGCTCTCGGTGTCGGCGAAGTCGCTGAGCAGGCGCGTCGCGTCGTGCTCCTCGCTGACGATACGCACGACGTAGTTCGGGTTCTCCTTGACCAAGTCGGCGTTGGCGTTGTGAAGGGCACGTCGCATCTGATCGGCGTGCTCCTGGTTGACGCAGAACACGATCGTCTTGGCCCAGCGGTCGGTGCGCCGCATGTAGTCCGTCAAGTGCTTGGCTGCCGCCTCCGTTCGGCTGAGCAGTGAGACCACGCGCTCGAAGTCCTTGGTCGTGTAAAGGCCGTCGGGGATTTCTCGGTTGAATAGGTCGAGCTGTCCCTGCTCCGGCGCCCAGCCGTGCGCGTCGGGGCTCAGCACGACGCGACGCACTCGATACGGAGCGAGGAATCCATCCTCGATGCCTTGCGCGAGCGAGTACTCAAAGAGCGACCCGCCGAAATACTCGTAGGTGTCAACAGCGTCGTCGCGCTTGGGAGTGGCCGTCATGCCGAGCTGGGTAGCGTGCTTGAAGTGGTCGAGGATCGCCCGCCAGGAGGACTCGGCCCTCGCGCTGCCCCGGTGGCACTCGTCGACGATTACAAGGTCGAAGAAGTCTGGGGCGTACTCGCGGAACATCCCGTCGAGCCCCTCGGCGCTGTCAGCCAGCTGCTGGTACAGGCCGAAGTAGATCTCCCTGCCGAGCTTGGCCTCGCCGCGCAGCTTCCAAATCGGCGAGCCTTCGCCGGACCCGAAGGCCGGCTTGAACTCGCGCTCAATGGGCTGATCCACTAGGACGTTGCGGTCCGCCAGGTACAAGATTCGTGGGTTCCGTCCCGGGCGCCATGCAACATTCCAGAGCTTCCAGACGACCTGCATCGAGACGTACGTCTTGCCGGTGCCCGTGGCCATCGTCAGGAGCAGCCGCTTGTCGCCTCGGAGGACTGCCCGCACAGCCCGGTTGACGGCTGTGCGCTGGTAGTAGCGCGGCTCCTTGATAGTTCCGTCCGGGTTGCGCAGAGCCCGATTGAAGGGCAGGAGGAGCCCCTCGGCCACGATGCCCTCGTCGATTCCGTTCCACTCCCGATAGCGAGCCCATAGAACCTCCGGGGACGGGAACCCAGCGAGATCGGCCCGTTCGGTGCCGGTATTGCGGTCGTCCTCGACGATCCCGCTTCCGTTGGTCGAGTAGGAGAACGGCACGTCGAGTAGGGACGCGTAGCGTTTGGCTTGCTGAAGTCCCTTGCCGGGGATTGCGTATGACCGCTTGGCCTCGACGACGGCGAGCGGGAGTCCCGGTCGATATTCCAGTACGTAATCGGCCCGCAGTGCGTTGGTTCGCCGGTGCTTCTTGCCGACGCTGACGATACGGCCGTCGGTAATGCGGTACTGCTCGACGATCTGGTCGTCGTCCCAGCCCGCCTCCTTCAACCGGGGAACGACGTAATCGCGGCATGTGTCGGCCTCCGTCGGCCCATAACGAGCTCTGGCACGGACACCACGGCCGGCGTCGCCGCCGGGAGGATCCGAATCGCCACCGTCCAGCCGGGCGCGAAGTGCTGCCCTCACGACCTCGCTGACCGAGGTCGCCTCCGCTTCAGCCCGTCGCTCGACCTCCGCCTTGAGTTCGGGCGGCATGCGGACCGGCACTACCTCAGCGCGACCTCGCCTCGGGCGCCCAGGCCGAGCCGGGCGAGCGCTGACGTCGTATCCAGCGTCGGCTTCGGCGGATAGCGCGTCGATGTCAGTCTCGGCGAGCAAGCGACCCGACGAAGTGCGAAGGTCTGCGACGGTTGCCAACTCGGTCGCGAGGTAGTTTCGAAGAGCGTCTCGAACCACCTCGCTAATCGAGGTGTTCTGTGCAGCGGCAAAAGCCTTCGCAGCATTATGCAAGTCGGCGTGCAGCCTGACCGGGACGAGGACGGCCGGGGCTGATCCCATGCGGGGTCGGCCGGGCCGGCGGGCGAGCCGCTCAACGTCGTAGCCGCGCTCAGCCTCGTCGCCGAGGGCCGCGATGTCCGCGTCGGTCAGGACTCGGCCGGTCTTGGTTCGGTAGATATCGGGGTCGTCGCTCATTTATCAGCTCCCGGCTTCGGGAGAAGCTCGAGGTAGGCGGGTCGGCACCGGTCCGCATGCCAGATCAACAGGTCGCCGTTGCTCAGCTCGCCTCCGATCAGCTCCAACAGGTTGCCGCCACCGTCGGGGCCAATGATCAGAAGCTTCGGGGGATCGTGGTCCTCGTCCAGGACGTCCTCATACAGCTCCATGTCGACGGCGTGAGAGACGTCCTCGACCGAGCAACCGTGCTTGAGCGCTGACTTGTGGACTCTCAGCACCGGAAGCGAGTGTAATACGAAACCTGGTCCGCCGCAAGACGTGTAAAAGGACCCTGGCGAGGCAATGCCACCTCCGTCCGGGCACCCCAGATCTCGACGGAGCGGCAGCCGAGCGAGAAGCGAGGTTTGGTGACTACGGCCGGCGAGCAGATCCACAGTGCGGACGAAGCGATCTGCGAGAACATCGACTCGCTGAGTGATCAACGGGCACTGCTCTCCCAGAACGTCCTCGCCCAGCTCAGGAACCTCGTCGAGGGGGTTGCGGTACGTCTTCACGCCGGTAGGTCTGACGCCGAGTTCAACTACGCGGCAGTCAAGCCGGGACTCGACTTCGTGAGAGCGAATGCGAAGCTGAACTTCCTTGGCAAGTTCCACAACCTCATCCAGACGAGCGCCTCGCACTACACCCTAGATGGCGATGCCTCCGAACGGTTGATGCTCAAGTATTACGAGTACCTACGCCGGATCCGAAGCCTGCTCAAGGACAGCTGCGGGATCGCCGTGCTGGCCAACCTGGAGAAGTTCCCGATCGACCTCGATCCATCGCTGCGGGAGTACCACGACAAGATCGCAGCGAGGATCGAGTCGGCCCGCATGGCACCGCTACCCCCGGACAACAGCGCCCGAGACCGGTACTACATCCACAAGACGCGCCCGTTCTTCGTGGGAGGCCGCATCTACTACGAGGTCACCTTTTGTCGAGCCATCAACAAGGTGAGCAAGTTCGATCGTATCATCGCCTTCACTGACATCGACATGACCGATGAGTACGCAGCGATGGTTACGGTCAAGAGTGATTCGATCGACGTGCTCGGCCAGACGATGCCGATCACGATCATCCGCGACTGGGAGGTGTCGATCCGCCCCTGCGAGTTCGACAACTTCGCACGCCTCCTAGGCGTAAGCACCAAGGTTCGGACGAACTCAGGCGAGTACCAATATCTGATGCGAAGGCTGACATGGACCTCGGGCAGCTTGCTCGACCTGATCGACGTCTCCGACGAGGAGTACGAGGCGTCCAGGGCGGAGGGAACAGTCGGCGGGAGCAAGCCGCAAATTTTCCCCGTGCTAGATAAGGCACGCGGCATCGCGCGGTCATCAGCTCCGGGTCACAACGTCCTCCGATACCTGGTGAGTTCAACCGGTCATCGCGTCACTTGAAGTGTAGCTACATCTCTGAATGTCCTGGGAGGATTTCCATTGAAATATTCGGCGGGGCATGGTGTTCAATCGTGTTTCGATCCGGCGGAGATCTTCGGGCGTGAACCTCGACAGATCGGTGCCTTTACCTACATAGCGGCGGAGCAGCCCGTTCCCGTTCTCGTTCGTCGGCCGTTGCCAGGGATGGTGCGGCTCGGCGAAGTACACCTCTATATTGCAGGCCGCTTCCAGGTCGGCCCACCGGGCCATCTCCCGGCCCTGATCCCAGGTGAGCGTCTTACGCAGCTCGGGTGGGATCCGCTCGCACAGCTCGATCAATCCGGCCAGGGTCGAGGACGCCCCGTGGTCCTCGGGCAGGTCGGCCAGCCAGGTCGCGCGGGTGGCCCGGTCGAAGACGGTGATGATGGCCGAACGGTTCCCGGCGCCAAGAATCAGGTCCCCTTCGAGATGACCCGGCTCGGACCGCCCGCCGGCTATTGCCGGGCGATCGGCGATCGGCTTGAACGCTCCCAACGGCGATTTCCGTTGCGGCTGCTCACCTTTTGCCATCCGACGTTTCCGGCAACGACGGGACCGGTGCAGGTTCACGTGCAAACCGCGACGCAGACCACGCCGGCCTTGGGCGTAGATCCCGGCATAGATGGTCTCATGGGAGATCTTCGAGGTCACCCCGTGCACTCCCGCCGCCAGTTCCTTGGAGATGGTCATCGGCGAGTCCTTCGCTTCCAGCCTGGCGGTCACATAGGTGGCCAGCAGCAGATCCTTCGCCAAGATCGGTGTCTTGGGACGGGCCCGCTGCCGATCCGCTCGGGCCTGGGCGTCAACGGCTCGATAGAGATATCGGCCACCGTTACGGTTCACCTCGGCGGAGACGGTGCAACGGTGCCGGCTCAACCGCCGGGACAGTTCTGTCAACGATTCGTTGCGCTCCAGACCAGCTCGGATCTCTTCACGTTCGAACATGGTCAACGGTGCAGCTGGCATGATGGTGGCTCCACTGGTCGGAACTTCGGCGATAGACAACAGGCATCATGCCCGTGCCAACACTCCGACCGGTGGACCCTCAGCCCTCACCTGCAGCCGTCACCCCTTGAACCCGCCCAGCCTCGGGTAATC
>JAKAZH010000101.1 GCA_021815935.1 Actinomycetes bacterium | reverse complement strand
GCATGACGGGAAAACGCAGCCCGATGTCCGGGTCGAGCTCGATCTGTCGCTGGCGTGCCATCGCACGAATGCGAAGGCCGGAGTCGTCGAGATCCCAACCGCGAAGCTCCGGGATGCGTCCGATGTCAACCAGGTCGGTTGGCGTCGCCAGACGGTACGCCATCATCGGCAGAAGGCTTTGACCGCCGGCGAGTACTTTGGCGTTGTCGCCCAGGTCACCCAAAAGTTCCAACGCCTCGACCTGTGTGGAGGGCTGGTGATAGCGAAACGGTGCAAGCTTCACGCGTCGGACCTCATTATGTCATGAGGGCTGGCACAGCAGCTTGCGGGCGGGGTCGGTGCAGGGACGGTGTCGCCCGAGAGGAACAGACGTATGGCGTATCGAAGGGCGGGACTTTCGACGACCGCGAAATGGCGTAGCCCAGGCCACACCTGATGCGTGGCGCCGGAGATCCCCGCGGCGATGGCGGCTCCCATCGACGGCGGTGTAGCGGAGTCGTCTTCGCCGGTGACGGCGAGTGTTGGTGCTGTCACCCGTTCGAGCGTGCTGCGTCCGTCGTAGGCGCCTAACGCCCGGCAGGCGGCGGCGTGCGTAGACGGGGCGGTCCTGAGGAAGATGCCGACGAGGGCGGAGACGCTCGCCGGGTGGTGTCGACGGAACGGGTCCCCGAACCACCGATCAGTCTGGAACGAGACTTGCATCTCCCTCGGTGTCGTCTCGGCCGTGTGCGCCCGCTGCTCCCAGGCTTCGACAGCGGCAGGGCCGTACCAGGCGGTGGTGTCACACGCCACGAGGCGCGCCACGCTTTCGGGGTGTGCCGCGGCGAGTGCGACGGCGACGGTTCCCCCCATCGACATGCCGAGAACGTCTACAGGCCCCACGCCGAGCTCGTCGACGAGGCAGGCGACGTCGCCGGCCATGTCCTCAACGCTGAAAGATCCGCCGTCCCACGAGCTTCGACCGTGTCCTCGCAAATCCACGGCGACCAGTCGACGGCCGAGGCCCATGTCGTTTGCTAGCGGGTCCCACATCTCGGCGCTTAGCGCAAGGGAGTGAAGCAGCACCAACGGCGGACCGGTCCCTGCCGTCTTGTAGGCGAGCTTGCCCCAGGGACGTTCTATGTACGAGTACCCGTCGTTCAATTGCCGGACCGATCGGTCGAAGGCCGCCGCCGTGCCGCCAAACGCGTAGCGTTCCCGAAACAGATGGCATCGTGGATGTCAGACGGAAGGTCGGCCATGCGAACAGAGGCCGACGGGTGCGGGTCGCCTATCGGGAACGGAGCGTCACTGCCGAGCATCACCCGATCCGCACCGACGCGTCGGACGAGAAGCTCGATGGACCACGGGTCCAAGGCGACCGTGTCGAACCAAAGGCGGCGCAATATGTCCGACGGCGACGAGGTCATCGCCGTCTTGTCACGCAGCCCGGCGCGCACGAGGCCGTCGAGGCGAAACGACTGGTAGGGAAGGAATCCTCCGCCGTGCACGACGATCACTTCCAGGTCCGGCAGACGGTCAAAGACCCCTGCGATCATCAGCTCGACGACCGCGGCGCTCGCGTCTATCACCCGCCCCGAAACGTTCTGCACGACGGGGGACGTGAATGCGCAAGACGGCCCGTTGACCGGCGGATGCAACATGACGGTGACACCCTGGCGGGCGACCTCCGTCCAGAAGTCGGCATACGAGTCGGAAGCGAGCGGGGCGCCGGGGGGAGCCGAACTCACCATCACAGCCGGTGCTTCGATCTGCGACAGGACCCGGCTCGTGTCGTCGAGTGCATCCGTGCCACCCGAGGATACGTCGACGAACGGGACCGGTCGGAGGCGGCCGGCGCTCGCTTTGGTTGCGTCGCATAGGGCGGTGTTGACTGCTCGCACCCACGGGCGCCGCTCGGCGTCTGGAAAAGTCGCCCACGTGAAAAGGTCTAGCCACGGCGAGACCCACTGCTCGGCAATGTCCTCGCTGTCGAGCCAAGCGATGCGCTCGGACAGAGAGAACATTGCGGGGGCGATCGGGCCGAGACGGCTCTGGCCGTAGATGATCGAAGGGCCGTCGCTCGTCACGCCGGGAAGCGCGCCTCCGCGAACCGCCTCCAACAGCGGCTCGGGGACGACGTGCGCGTGGACGTCTATATCTCTGCGGTTGCTCATCGTGGATCCTCCATACGAACGTCGGCAGCGGCATTTGAGTCGCCGATAACACCCGAGCGGACGATCGCCCGGTAGCCTGCCATTATCAAACCCCGGCTCATAGCGGCCGCCGCCGTCTTGTCCTGCTCCTCGTAGGCGATCAAAAGCCGGCGGTGGTCCTCCACCGACCGCGCGAGGCGGCCCGGCTGTGACAGGCTCAGATGACGGAACTGTAAAGTCCGGATGCCGAGCATGCCGACCATGCGCTGCAGCTGCTCGTTTCCTGCAAGGCGAACCTCGACGAGACGAAAACCGACGTTGTGCCAGAAGTAGTCGTCGACCGCACCGCGGGCAGCGTCGGCCTCTAGCGCCGCCTGCCAACGCCAAAGTTCACCGAGCAGCGTCTTCGGGCAAGACTCGACGATCAGGTCGCTCACCAACGTGAACAGGGCAGCGCGAAGGTCGTACACGTCCTTTGCCTGGCGCAGAGTCACGTGCGCGACGTATGGGCGCCGGTGTGGGGGCACGACGATCGCCCCTTGGCGCTCGAGGTCTGCGAGGGCTTCGCGGACCGGCGTCCGGCTCGTATTGAACCGTCGCGCCAAGTCGACGGAGTTGAGGCTGTCACCCGGGTTCAAACGGCCCTCGACGATCGCAATGGCTATCTCGTCGAAGATCTGCTGGGCGAGGGGGGCCCGGTCGGCGTCGTCGCGCATGCTCGCCAGCATGAGGGTGCGCCGGTCGCGAAGCGCGCTGTCCGGGTCCAGGGGAATGCTGACCCCCGGGGCCGCCGCGCCCCGGAGATCTGGCAGGCCTATCCTCGTGACGACACTCACCCGAGGGAAGCGGGCGGCCGCCGCCTCCTCGGCGCGCAACGCCGCGTCGGGTCGGCCTGCCTCAGCTACTCCGGTCTCCATCGTCGTCAGCTTTCCAGCTCCGGCCAACGCCGACGGACCAGGTCCAATGATTCGGTGTTGGCTTCTGCCACGGCAGGGAAGTCACCGAGGCGCTCAAAGGGTCGGCACGCGTCGATGAGCAAGCGGCTGTTATAGCTCACCTCGCCGGGGCGTCCGAGCGGATCGACCCGGCTGCCCCACGACCGCCGCATGATGTCGACGTCGATTGCCGGATCGCAGCGCGTCGAGACGGCCCACATGACCTCGTGAAGGTCTCGGGGATCGACGTCGGAGTCGACGGTTATCACGAGGCGGTTCATGTACGCGGTGGCGGGATGCTGAGCGGCGAGATAGCCGGCTTGGCGGCTGTGCCCTGCGTAGCGCTGCTCCAAGGCGACGGCGATGATGGACCGGCCGCCGCCCGCCTCGTGGCACCACACACCGGAGACCCCTGCGAGACCGGTGGCGATGAGAGCATCGGTGGCCATTGCCGACTTCATTACCGAGCGCATGTAGGAGTAGTCGTGCGGTGGTTTGCCCGGGGGCGCCCCGAGGTTGATCGGGTCGGAGCGGTGGTAAATGGCCGCGACGTCGACGCAGAGCACTTCGGCGGTGCCACCCGAGTAGTACCCGGTCCACTCGCCGAAAGGTCCTTCGGGGCGGGTGCGCTCCGGGTATACCCAGCCTTCGAACGCCAGCTCACTCTCGGCTGGGAGGGGGAGCCCGGTGACAGGCGCGGCGACGACCGGTACGGGGGCGGCGAGGATCGCCCCGGCGTAGTCGTACTCCGAGATCCCGGTCGGCACCTCGGTGCCGGCGACGACGAGCAGGACCGGGTGATGCCCGAGGGACGCTGCGATCGGGGCCCTGCCTTCTTTGGCGAACCAACGCTTCAGGTGTTGGAATCCGTGCTTGCCCGCCTCGATGTTGACAGTGACACTACGGCCGGCGTCTTGGACCTGGATGCGGTATGCGCCGAGGTTCGGGACCCCGTTGTCTGGGTCGACGGTGACCACAGCGCACCCGGTGCCGATGTAGGCGCCGCCGTCGGCCTCGTGCCACACCGGGCAAGGGAAGTTGGTAAAATTGATGTCGTCTCCGGTCAAGCGATGCTCGAAGATCGGGCCGTCCTCGACGAACACAGCGGCGAAGTCTTTCGCCTGGGCGGTCCACTGCGCGGGTTTCCCGCGCAAGGCCTCGACGAGGTCGCGGTCCGAAAGTCCTTCGCCCAGTCCGAGGCCGGCACCCATCAGATACGAACTCGACAGCGAACTTGTCAGTACCCTCATGCCCTTAGGGTGGCCTGGGATGTCGTCGAAGAGCAACGCCCGAGGCCGGTTGCGCCGGTAGTTGACCTGGCTCGCAGCCCCGATTTCGAGTGACGCGTCCACGCCTTTTAGGCGCAGCAGGTCGCCGCTGGCCTCGGTGCGCTCCAGCCACGCGCGCAGGTCGAAGGGGGAGGGTGTTAGCCCCATCAGATCAACGGTTCCATGTCGGCTGCAGCCTCGGCTAACACGATGATCTCGTCGAGGCGCTCGGGAGGGACTATCACGACGCCGTCGCTGTCGCCGAATACGAGGTCGCCGGGCCGTACCACGACACCTCCGAGCGCTATCGGGACGTTCAGCTGACCGGGCCCGTGCTTGTACGGGCCTGCGGCTGTGACCGAACGGGCGAACACCGGAAGGCCGAGTCTCTCGAGGGCGTCCCTGTCTCGGACCGCGCCGTCTATGACAACGCCGAGCGCCCCATTTTTCCTGGCCTTCGTAGCCATACGCTCACCGAACAATGCGCGGGTTTCGTCGCCTTGGCCGTTGACGACAAGCACGTCGCCCGGCTTCAACAGGTCGAGTGCCTTGTGCACGAACAGGTTGTCTCCCGCCCGGGTCCACACGGTCAGGGCGGTCCCGTGGAAGGCTGCGCCTTTCCACTGGGGTTTGATCGAGGAGCTGACAACGCCCATCCGCTCCATAGCGTCGCTCAGATCGCATGTGGTGAGGCGGTCTAGGCGGCTTCGCTGTTCGCTCAGCGTCATCTAGGAGGCGGTGTAAATGTAGTTCGTGACGCTCGATGGCGGCGTCGTCTTGTCCTTGCTTGCCGCCCGCTGGAAAGCGGCTTGGATCAGCGACGTGGTCACGACAGGCGTGGTCTTCCAGACGTTCCGGAAGAACTTGTAGGCGATGGCAGCGTTGGCGGCGCTTGTCTGCGGGTTGTACTTCTCGATCGCTGCCTCGGTCTGCTTCGGATGAGCCCGCAGGAACGCGAGGTTAGCTGTCTCGGCTTCGTAGAAGTCCTTGACAGCCTGGGGATGGCTCGCCACGTAGGAGGATGTCGCCGAGAACGCCCCAACTGCGTAGGGAAGATTGGACAGCGAGGTGAGCACGTGCCCGCCGACCTGTGCCAACGACTGTGCTGTGGGCGGCTGGAACAGGCCCC
Source organism: Actinomycetes bacterium (assembly GCA_021815935.1). Next base: position 1,259 of record JAKAZH010000101.1, on the reverse strand, counting down.
CGGCTGCGGCGCCGCTACGCACTGCCGAGATCTGCTGCGCGGCGGAGACAAGGAATTTCCGGGTGACCGACGTGGCGCTCATGCCGTTCTGTTTGAGAAGGTCCGTCAAACCGAAGTCTGTCTCGGATCCCTGCGTCGTCAACGCCAACGTCTGGCCTGCGAGCTGGCTGACGGAGGTGATGTTCTTGTTGACCCACAACTGAAGGTTGTAGGTGCCTTCGGTTAGAGCGACGAACTTGAGCGATTCGCCTTTCAAGATTGCGCTGGCGACGCCGTCGGCTACCGCCCCGCCGATCTGGGCGCTGCCGCTTATGAGCGCCGACACAAGGTTCGCCGGCGTGATCTGCTTCAAGGTGACGTTGAGCCCGTACTTCTTGAAGATGCCGTCAGTGACACCGACGTACAGGTCGGAGTAGCCCGCCCCGGTCGCGGCGTAGGCGATGGTCATGTTCGTCAATGGCGCAGCGGTGCTCGACTGCGACGAGGGTGCGACAGTGGTAGCTGAGCTGCTCGACGAGGAACTCGACGAGCCGCAGGCGCCGACGACAAGCGCCGTCCCCGCAGCTATCGCAGTCATCCGTCCCCATGTCTTGATCATTGACGCTCCTTGTGTATTTGAAATGAACCCGCGGTTGGGCTGCTGAACTGCTCTACTGAGCTTGCGACCACGAGATGACCCGCCGTTCGATCGCGCCGATCAGACGTGTGAGTGCCAGGGCGGCGATTGCGACGACGACGATTCCCGCCATCGCGGTGCTCATCTGGAAGTTGGACGTGGCGTTCTGTACGAAGTATCCGAGACCGTTCGCGGAGAGGAAGAACTCGACGACGATCGCCCCGACCAGCGTCCGCGCGACCGAAAGACGCAGGCCGGTCAGGATGAACGGCATGGTGGCCGGAAGGAGTATCGACGTGAAGAAACGCCAGCGCGACGCCGAGAAGGCAGTCCCGACTCGCAGGTAGTCACGGTCGATGTTGCGAACTCCTGCGGTGGTGTTGATGACGAGCGGTAGGATCCCGGCCCAAACGACGACGATCACGCGTGCCTTCTCGCCGAGGCCGAACCAGAAGATGATCAGCGGGAGGAACAGGACATAGGGCACCGAGTTGAGGATGCTGACGATCGGGTCGCTCATCTGACGCAAAAGCGATATACGCCCGAACATGAGTCCTAGCGGGATTCCGACGACGACTATCACGGCGAGGGCGAGGCCGACCTCGGTGGCCGTCGTCGCTATCGGCGTCCAGATGGTGCCGTT
>JAKAZH010000100.1 GCA_021815935.1 Actinomycetes bacterium | reverse complement strand
TGGTTGCAGCTGTCGGGTGGGTGCTCATTCGCGAGGTGCACCCGCGACGCAACCGACCTGGCCCTCCTTCGGAGGAACCGGTCGTGCGTGCCCCGGTGCGTGTCGCGGTCGGTGCTGTGATCGTCGCCACCGTAGGCGCCGCGATCATGGATCTAGCTTCGCCCGTTGCCCGCTGGAACGGGAACGTCGCTGCGCTGCGCTCGTCGGGGGGCCTTGTCGGCATGGGCGTGGCAGGGCCTCTTCGCGCCGGCCTTGGATCCGCTGGGAGCGCACTGGTGCTCGCTGTCATGGCGGTCATCGGCCTGCTTGTCACGACCGGTACTCCCGCCAGGAGCGCCATCGGGCTCCTGGCGACGCTCGTCGGGGTCGCCGGCCACGCTGCAAGCGCGACGGGAAAGTGGATCGTCAGCCTGCCCGGCCGCTCCCGGCGCATGCAGGCCCAAGATCGACACCCGAGTGGCCCGGACGTCAAGGCGTCGCTCTACGACGCCGAAAGCGACGGAAACCTCGAGGCCCCGGGACGGAAATCGAGACGAGCCAAAGTCGCGAACCTGGCTGACGGCGACCATGCGCCGATCGATCTCACGGAGGCGAAGCGGGACATCCCGATGAATCTTCCTCCGCCGCAGCCATCCTCGGAGGATCCCGAACAGCTTTCGATCAGCCTGGGGCCTGCGGCGGAGCCCGGAACGTGGCGCCTTCCGCCTGTCGCCCTCCTCAAGCGCTCGAAGGCGACCGAGATCGACCGTAAGGAGATCGAGGCGGCCGGCCGTACCCTCGAAGAGGCGCTCGCTGCACACGGGGTCGAGACCCGGCTTGTCGGTATGACCGTCGGCCCGACCGTCACCCGCTACGAGCTAGAGCTCGGAGCCGGCGTAAAGGTGGCCAAAGTCACGAACCTGCAGCGTGACATCGCTTACGCGATGGCGGCGGCCGACGTGCGGATCCTGGCCCCCATCCCCGGCAAGTCCGCGATCGGAGTGGAAGTGCCTAACCGTCAGCGCCAGCTGGTAGCGGTCGGCGACATCCTTTCCTCGGCTGAAGCGAAGCGGGCGACTCATCCCCTGGAGGTCGCGATGGGCCGGGACATCGCAGGCAGGCCCGTCTTGGAGAACCTTGCCACGATGCCGCACATCCTGATCGCCGGCGCCACCGGCGCCGGGAAATCGTCGTGCATCAACTCGCTCATCACGTCGATCTTGGTGAGGGCGACCCCCGACCAGGTCAGGCTCATCCTCGTCGACCCGAAACGGGTCGAGCTCGGCCAGTACAACAACCTGCCGCACCTGTTGACCGGCGTAGTGACGAACCCGAAGAAGGCTGCGAACGCTTTGGCGTGGGCGGTCCACGAGATGGAACGACGCTACGACCTGCTGGCGGAGGTAGGGGTCCGGGACATAACCGGCTACAACGACGCCTTCGACCGGGGCGACCTGCAAAACGGTGGGGCGGGAGGCCTCACCGCAGGCGGCGACCCGGTCGCCCGTTACGAACGTCTGCCTTTCATCCTCGTGGTGGTCGACGAGCTAAACGACCTGATGATGGTCGCCGCACGAGACGTGGAGGAGTCCATTTGCCGGATCGCCCAAATGGCCCGAGCCGTCGGGATCCACCTCGTCATTGCGACTCAAAGGCCGTCAGTGGACGTGATCACCGGGGTTATCAAAGCCAACGTGCCGTCGCGTCTCGCTTTCGCTGTGTCGTCGCTCGCTGACAGCCGGGTCATCCTCGACCAACCCGGCGCCGAAAGACTGATAGGCAAAGGCGACATGCTGCTCCTTACGGCGTCGTCGAGCGTCGCGCGACGGATCCAGGGAGCGTGGGTCGACGAGGACGAGGTACGTAAAGTCGTCGCGCACTGGCGGCGCCAATCCGAGCCTCGCTACGTCGACGGCGTCGAAGGCTCAGACGACGCTCCCTCGTCGAGCGCTATGGGGATCGGCGACGAGGGGGACGACCTCCTAGACGCTGCGCGTGACCTGGTTGTTCGCTCCCAGCTCGGATCCACCTCGATGCTCCAGCGCAAGCTTCGGGTCGGTTTCGCCCGGGCGGGAAGGATCATGGACCTCCTCGAGCAGCGCGGAATTGTCGGGCCCTCCGAAGGCTCCAAGGCTCGGGCGGTGCTCATGAGCGTCGAAGAGCTGGAGAATCTCACCGAACAGGGAGAATGATCCCCCGGCCTGTGCCCGAGCGGGGTGTTCGTCGGGTCCCGCCGATAGCTCTATCATTCGCCGCTATATGAGAGCCCGTGTCCCCGCGTCGTCCGCCAACCTGGGCCCAGGGTTCGACGTGCTTGCACTGGCCCTGGACCGCTACGTAGACGTCGAGGTGACCAGGGCGGAGCGCCTGGAGGTGATCACGTCCGGGGAAGGCGAGGATCTTCCGACCGACGAAACCCACCTGGCGGCACAGGTTGCCTTGAAAGTCATGGGTACCGACCGGCTGCGGATCCGGGTGCACTCCGAGATCCCGATCGGCCGCGGCCTCGGATCGTCGGCGGCGTTGGCGGTTGCGGCCGCAGCGGCCGCGGGAGCCGACGATCCGTTGCTGTGGGGCGTCGCCGTCGACGGCCACCCGGAGAATGCCGCTGCCTCGTGCTTCGGCGGGCTGGTCGCAGCCGCCACAGTGGACGGCAAGACGGTCTGGAGACGGCTCACGCTCGACCCTGCGCTTCGGTTCGTGGCGGTGATACCTGACCGACTCCTCCTGACCCGCGACGCCCGGGGCACGCTCGGCGCGCTTACAGGGCGCGACGACGCCGTGTTCAACCTGGGCCGGATGGGCCTGCTCATCGCCGGCCTCGCGGACCACCGCCAGCTGCTAGCAGCCGCCGGCGACGACCGGCTTCATCAGACCGCCCGGTCGGCGCTGTTCCCCGAGGCGCCGTCGCTTCTGGAGGGACTCCGTTCGGTGGGAGCGGTCACGTCGTTCTGGTCGGGTGCCGGCACGACGCTCATCGGTGTCTGCCATGAAGACACGTGCGAGGAAGTCCGGGACCGGGCGGAAAGCCTCATGGACGACCACGGCGTGGCCGGTGCGTGCGTAGTGTTGACGGCGGACCTCGCCGGTATCACCGTGGCGGCGTAGCCGGCACGCTAGGTTGATCGAGTCCACAACCGACCAAGAAGGAGCTATACCGATGGCTACATACGAGGGCTACTGCGTCAAGTGCAAGGAGAAGCGCCAGTTCGAGGGTCAGGAAGTCACGCTGGCCAACGGTCGGCTCGCTGCTCAGGGCACCTGCCCGGTGTGCTCGACGAAGATGAACAGGATGCTCGGCGTCAAAAAGTAGGGTCCAACCGTGCCCTGGAGGCTCTGACGCTCGAAGCTGGTGCGTCGCCTAGGCTGGCGTGGCGATGAAATACTGGCTGGAGACACTTGGGTGCCCCAAAAACCAAGTCGACTCCGAGAAACTGTCAGGTCTGCTCGAGGCCGACGGCTACAGACCCGCCGACACCCCCGGCGACGCCGACTTGGTCGTCGTTAACACGTGTGCTTTCGTGGAGGCAGCGCGCAAGGAGTCGATCGAGGCCATCCTCGAACTCGACGAAACGCGCCGGAGCGGGGCGCGCCTGGCCGTCACCGGCTGCATGGCCGAGCGTTACGGGCAGGAGCTTGCCGACGCATTTCCCGAAGTCGACGTCGTAGCCGGCTTCGGCGTGCCGGTCGCCCAGCCGGTGCTTCGGCCGACTGCCGGGCCGTTGGGCGTCGGCTGGTCGCCGGTCGGGTTGCCGACATCGGCGAAGAGGCCGTCTTTCGACCTGTTGAACCTCCCGCGACCCGCCCAAACCTCGCCTTGGGCGTACGTCAAGGTGGCGGAGGGCTGCGACCGCAGATGCGGTTTCTGCGCTATCCCGTCATTCCGGGGACGCCAGCGATCGCGTCGCTTCGAGGCGATCCTCGACGAGATCGACCAGCTGCGCGTCGAGGAGGTGGTCCTGGTCGCTCAGGATCTCGCATCCTACGGACGTGACCGGAGCCCCGGCCCGGGAAGCGGTCACAGTCCCGACGGCGACCTCTCGGCGAACCGGCGCCAGGCTGGGAAGCCGATCGAGCGTCTCGTGCGTGCGGCAGCCGAGCGGGCTCGGCGCGTGCGACTTCTGTACCTGTACCCTTCCGAGCTGACTGACGGTCTTATAGATGTGATAGGCGAGGCCGGATGCGCTTACTTCGATCTGTCCTTGCAGCATGTTTCGCGTGCCCACTTGCGCCGGATGCGGCGATTCGGGGGTGGGGAGCGCTTCATGGAGCGTATCGGGCGGATCAGGGACCGCTTTCCTGACGCGGCGCTGCGGTCTTCTTTTATCGTCGGATACCCCGGCGAGACCGAGGAAGACCACGAAGCCCTTCTGGAGTTCCTCGTGGACGCGGAGCTGGACTGGGCCGGGTTCTTCGCCTACTCGAAGGAGGACGGCACTTACGCAGCGACGCTTTCTGACCAGGTCGAGGACCATGTCGTCGCCGAGCGCCTCGGAGAGTGCCAGGAACTTCAGGATCGAGTTACGGCCCGGCGCCGCCTCGAGCTCGTCGGCGAGACGATGCGGGTGCTTGTCGACACGCCGGGGGTCGCTCGCAGCCACCGCGAAGCACCCGAGATCGACGGTATCATCAGCGTCCCGGCTGACAGACCGTCGGGCACTTGGGCCGACGTATACGTGACCGGCGCGGTCGGGACCGACCTGCAGGCCCGGTGGCTCGACTGATGGCTGCTCGCAAGGACGGGCGATTCGAGTCGTCGGCGCTCGCCACCCCCGCCAACGCCATCACAGTCGCACGGATCCTCGCAACTCCGCTGATCCTCGTGTTGATCGTCGACCTTGGAGTGTCGTGGTGGTCGGCGATCGTGTGGGTTGCGATAGCGAGCACCGATTTCCTCGACGGATGGGTAGCCCGCAGGCAGGGAACGACCAGCTCGGGCGCGTTCCTTGACCCGCTCGCCGACAAAGTTCTCGTCATCGGTGCGCTAGCGGCGCTCGTGTCCGCCGGATTGGTACCGGTCACCCCGGTGGTCGTGATCGCAGGGCGGGAGCTGCTCATCAGCGTCTACCGCTCCCTCGTCGCCCGCCACGGCGTATCGGTGCCGGCCCGACCGCTCGCGAAGCTGAAGACTGCCACCCAGGACCTCGCGGTAACCCTGGTGCTCGTACCTCTACTCGGACGACACGACCTGTGGGTGGGCAGGGACGTCCTGTGGGTCTCGGCCGGTCTCGCCGTGGTGAGCGGCGCCCAGTACCTGTTGGACAGCCATAGCGTGCCTGTAGCCCACAGCGCCCCTCTCGGTGACGCAACAGGAGACGTCCCGGCGCCGTGACCCGAGTCGAAGTCCTTGCGATCGGAACGGAGCTTCTCCTCGGCCAGGTGGTGGACACGAACTCCGCATGGATCGGCGAGCAGCTCGCCGCGAGTGGGATCGATTCGTTCTACCAGACGAAGGTCGGAGACAATCTCGGGCGCATCGTCGGATGCATGCGCGCCGCGCTGGCGCGAAGCGAGGCGGTCATATGCTGCGGCGGACTCGGTCCCACCAAGGACGACATAACCCGCGAGGCGATAGCGGAGGTTCTGGGCGTTCCTCTCGAACTCGACGACGACGTGGCCGTGCGAATCGAGGCCATGTTCGGAGCGAGGGGCCGGGTCATGACGGCGAACAATCTCCGCCAGGCCGAGGTGCCCCGCGGGGCTGCCGTGATCGAGCAGCAGCGGGGGACCGCCCCAGGGCTGATATGCCGGATGGGGGACCGGAGCATTTACGCCGTCCCGGGGGTTCCTCACGAGATGCGCGAAATGGTCACGAGAGCTGTCATACCTGATCTCGTCGAGCGTTCAGGGGAACGTGCGGCTATCCGCAGCCGGACGCTGCGGACCTGGGGGATGGCGGAGTCGGCTCTCGACGAGGTGCTGACCGGGCGGATGGCGGCCCTGGACGAGGCTCGCCTCTCCGGGCGGCTTGCGCCGACTATTGCGTTCCTTGCCAGCGGGATCGAGGGTCTGAAGGTTCGCATTACCGCCAAAGCGCCAAGCGAGGACGAGGCCGAGCAGCTGATAGCTGCCGAGGAGCAAGAGGTGCGCTCCCTCCTCGGTCCTGCAGTATTCGGCGTCGACGAGGTCAACATGGAGGCCGCGGTCATCGAGGTGATGCGGGAGCGCAAGCTCGGCCTTGCCGTTGCGGAATCGCTCACCGGTGGGCTCGTCGGGAGCCGCCTGACGGCGGTTCCCGGGGCGAGCGACGTGTTCCGGGGGGCTGCCGTCGTGTATGCCACGTCGGCCAAGCACGCGCTACTCGGCGTGTCGGATGGGCCGGTTGTAAGCGAGGAAGCAGCTGTCGCGATGGCGGTCGGTGTCGCCCGCACCTTCGACGCGGATGTCGGCTTGTCCCTAACTGGGGTTGCAGGTCCCGCCAGCCAAGATGGTCAGGCAGTTGGAACAGTTTGGATCGGCCTGTCCGGCAGTGCCATCGGAGGAGATACGGCCCACCTGCTCCGTCTAGGCCGCTACGGGGGTGGGGACCGGGAGCAGATCCGCCAGATCGCAGCCATCTCAGCCCTGGACCTGCTCCGTCGCCGCCTGATCGGCTCGGTCGGGGAGTCATAGCGGGCAGACGGTGGGCGACCCGCTTCGGGGATGGAGCGGACCGCGGCGGCAGTCAACTCCGATACCTTGACGCGATGCCCGGATCGATCCTTGGAAACGAAGTCCGCCGTGTGGAGGACCCAGACCTACTCAGCGGGCGAGGCACCTTCATAGCCAACCTGCGCGTCGCCGGAATGGGCAGTGTGGCCTTCGTCCGCT
>JAKAZH010000099.1 GCA_021815935.1 Actinomycetes bacterium | reverse complement strand
GTGACGTCGCTCCCGCCGACCGCCCGGCGCACCCGGGCGGTGTTCGACGCGTTGGGCATCACGTCGAATCGCTCCTCGTCGACCCACCAAACGATGATGTCGTCCAAGACACTGCCGTCGGCGTCGTCGAGCAGGTGCGTGTACTGCGCCCTACCGGGAGAGATCTTGTCGAGATCGTTCGTGAACGCGGCCTGCAAGGTCGCTTTGGCGTCACGGCCCTCCACGCGCACGGTCCCGAGGTGGCTGACGTCGAAGGCGGCGGCGTCGTTCCGGCACGCCATGTGCTCTGCAAGAGTTCCCCCCGGATACGACAGGGGCATCTCCCAACCGCCGAAGGGGACCATCTTCGCCTGCGAAGCGCGGTGGGCGCCGTCGAGCGGCGACCGGCGAAGCGACTCGATGGGCGAACTCACCGCGCCGATCCTAGACGTCGACGCCGGGTACTGCTACCTCCAGCAGATGTGAGCGTTCGGGCCTGCAGCAGTCGCCGCCGCTCGGAACATGACCCGACGACAGGGCCGCCGGTCAGAGCGCAGCCGCGCCCCGGAGGTCCCCGTCGCTCGACGAGCCAAGCCCCGCCGGGTGCGCCGCGCGATCGGCCAACCCGGTGACTGCCGCCTCGAGTTCGCTCACGACCCCACCGAGCGGCACGATGTTGAGAACCGTTTGGCCGCCCTTGAGAAGGTCCACGATCTCCTGGCCGCTCCACGCCAGGACGGAGGTCGCGCCGTCGATGACGAGGTTGGCGCTTCCCACGTCACCTCCAGCCCCTCGCAGGCACTCGATCGCCTTGCGGGTCGAATGCAGCGACACTCCCGCGTCGACAAGACGCTTGATCACTTTAAGTTGGAGCAGGTCGGAGTAGGAGTACAACCTTTGAGATCCGCTCCCCCGCGCCCGACTCACCGACGGCTCCAAGAGCCCGGTCCGCGCCCAGTAGTCGAGCTGGCGGTACGTGATTCCGACTATCGAGCAGACCTGCGGACCTCTGTATCCCAGACGGGTCTCCCCCGCTCCAACCCCGACATCTCCCGACCGCATAGACCGCACCTCCATAGGATACGAGAAAGTCACATCAGTGTTGTCCCTCTTTGCAAAGTGTGGCCGAACTCGGCGGTCGCCGCAAGTGTCGCTCACCTGTGGCCTGCGTCGCTCAGCCGAAGTCCTCGGGGCGGATACCTTCGATGAAACTGCGGAACTCCGACACCAGATCCGCGTCGCCGGTGCTCTCGTCACCGGTGGAAAGAACCACGCCCTCGGCTTCTATCAGGTCCTCCTCCGCGAAGATCGGACAGCTGGCCCGCACTGCGATCGCCACTGCGTCCGACGGTCGGGCCGACACCTGGCGGCGCCCCGAAGTTGTGACCAGATGCAACTCTGCGTAGAACGTGCGCTCGCGAAGTGCCGTGACGACGACGTAGTCAAGTGTCGCCCCCAGAGCCTCCATCAAGTCCACGATGAGATCATGGGTCATCGGGCGAGGAGTCGAGATCGACTGTTGGGCGAAAGCTATCGCTTGTGCTTCGGCGGGGCCGATATAGATGACCAGCGTACGCTTCGACCCTGCCTTTTCCTGAAGCAGCAGGATCGGATTGTTGCTAGGGATTTCGACCCTCAACGCGTCGAGCTTCATTTCGACCATACGACCAAGGTTAGTTCCCCGGCGGCGTTCAGCGGATGGAGCTGATCGCCTTTTGGACGAACGCAGCCCGAAGTTCTGCACCCGCCGCCGCCAACTCGCCGAGCGCTTCGTCCGCTTCGCTCCTGCCCTTCGGGTTGCGCTGACGTAGGAGCGGTACCACCAGTTGGGAGAAGATCTCGACCTCGCGCTCGGCTGCCGTCCGCCAGCCCCGCAGGTGACGCGGCTCCACACCGAAGGCAGCGAAGCGGTTGGCAGCGCGACAGATATCGAGACAGCACGGATCGTAATAGGGCGTTCCGCCCACCTGCCCGAGCGGGCCTACCAGCCCGAACTGTGTCAGATCTGCGATCAACTTGGGACTGCAGCCGGCGGCGGCGGCAAGCTCGGCGGCGGTGTAGGAATCCTGCTGTTCGTCGTCGGTCCCGGCAGAGCGTGCAGTCGGCGGCGAAGTCCCCCTTTCGGGCTTTCGAGAATCACCGCGGGCAAGACCAGCGAAGATCGCCGGCCGCGCTGGCTGCGCGCCCGCTCCGCCTGGACTCCGTGGCGGGGTCGAGAACTCCTCGGGTGGATCGCCTGCCGGCTGCGCTACTGCTTCCGACCTCCCCGAGGCGGGCTCGGAGGGCTGGCCGTCGTAAACTGAAGCAGCGGCAGTCCCGTCGGCAGGGCTCCCGTCGGCACGCGTGTCGGCAGGGCTCTCGTCGGCAGGGCTCCCGTCGGCACGCGTGTCGGCAGGCTTGTCGTCGGGGCTGTCGGACTCGGCTGCGCCGGCCGGCGGCGGATCGTCGTCCTCCAAAAGCGAACCCGAGGAGTCGAGTCGTCCTTTGATGACCTTCAGGGGAAGAAAATTCTCCCTCTGCTGGCGAAGGATCCATCTCAAGCGCTCGACGTCCGCCTCGTAGAACTTCCGGTACCCCGAAGGCGTACGCTCAGGGTCGACGAGTCCCTGGCTTTCGAGGAACCGGATCTTCGAGATCGTGACGTCGGGAAACTCCTGTCGCAACAGGGAGAGCACTTCCCCTATAGAAAGGTGGGATCGGCTGTTCACGCTCGTCACCCCTCTGCTGCTTCGTGGAGAAAGACGAGCCGGAACTTCCCGACCTGCACCTCGTCGCCTGAGTGCAGAGCGGCAGTGTCGATGCGCTGCCTGTTGACGTAGGTGCCGTTGAGCGAGCTCACGTCGGAGACGACGAAGGCGTCACGCTCGCGTCTGATCTCCGCGTGCTGGCGCGAGACGGTCACGTCATCGAGAAAGATCGTGCTCGACGGGCTCCGCCCCACAGTGGTGACCCCTTCTGCAAGCCAGAACCGTGATCCCGCGTTGGGGCCGCGTTTCACCACGAGGATGCCCGACGCGGCCTGCTCGTCGTCGACGACGACCTTGACTTCCTCGTCGGCCACCTCCCCGGCAGCTTCGACGGGTGTGAAGGTCATAGTCGTCGGGTCGTCCGACAGCGACGGCCTTTCGAGCACGTGACCGCAGGACGAGCAGAAGTTCGAACCCTCCGGATTGCGGTGCCCGCAGTGGTTGCAAAAGACCAAGCTCAACCTAGGACCGGCTAACCCTCGATCAGACTGCGGTATCCGTCGGCGTCGAGCAGCGAAGCTATGCCCGGCTCGCCGTCGGGAGCGATCACGCAAAGCCAACCTTCGCCGTAGGGATCCTCGTTGAGCCGCTGAGGCGAGTCCGCAAGATCGGAGTTGATCAGGGTTACCGTCCCGTCGAGCGGAGCGTAGATGTCGGAAACGGACTTCGTCGATTCGACCTCGGCGATCGACTCGCCGGCGGTGACATGTGTTCCAGGGCTTGGCAGCTGGACGAAAACTACGTCCCCGAGGGAATCTTGGGCGTAATCCGTTATACCGATACGTACGCCGTCGGAGTCAGCTCGGGCCCATTCGTGATCGGATGTGTAGCGCAGATTCTCCGGCACGTTCATGAACCCTAAAGATACTGTAAAGGCGAAGGTCCCTGCGGCGTCGATGCATGCTGGAGTGTTCACGACCTCGCAATCGAGCGGATCCGGCGTGCGTAGTCCTGGGCTCTCGCAGTTGCCTCGTCGTCGCTCGACGCCTCCGCCCAAACGTGGGTGAGCGGCTCGTCCGGGTCGGGCAGAACCAGAGCCCACCCGTCGTCGTACAGCGCTTTTACTCCGTCGACAAGGACCACCTGGCGATCCTTCTCCCATTCCATGACCGTCCGCATCACGAGTCCTTTCCGTTCCCACGGGGTGACGACGGATTCGTGCGCCATACGAGCGACTGGAAGCGACGCGACGACCTTCGAAAGTTTCGTCTCGGCACCGGCAAGCAACCCGAGTGTCTCCACCAGGGCGGCCAGAGAGTCGTAGGCCGGCAGGAATCCCGGGAAGATATATCCGCCCTCCTGGTTTGCTGCGAAGCGCACACGGGGACTCGAGGCAGTCTCCATCAACGACGGCGTCGACAGCTTCGTCCAGACGAGCTCGGCGTCGAAGCTGTGACAGATAGCTTCGGCGTGACGGCTCACCGATACCGGCAGCGCCACCGTCGTCGGATTACGCCCACGGCGGACGTCGTCGCGTACCACCAGAGCTAGGAGGGACATCAGCGCCTCGTCGTCGCTCAACACGTGACCTGCGTCGTCGACGAAAGTGATCAGCTCACCGTCGGGGTCGATCACGGCTCCGAGGTGGGCGCCCGACGCCCGGACGAGCTCCGACACACGCGCTGCGTGCTCCCAGCGGTCGAAGCTGAGCGACTGGCGGGTGGACGCGTAAGGGTTGACCGAAAGGACGTCGGCGTTGAGCTTGGACAGGACGTTCGGCATAACGAAGCTCGCCGCCCCGAACGCGTAGTCGAGGACAACTTTGAAACGCGCCGAGCGCAGCACGTCGACGTCGACACTGTCCATGAGGCGCGCCGTGTAGAACTCTGCCGTGCGGTTCGGGAAGCGCAGCTCGCCGATCTCTCCCGCGAGCGACCGCCTGTAGTCCTCCCGGTAGAAGAGCCTCTCCACCTTCTTCTGGGTCGCCTCCGAGATGTCGATGCCGCTCGCGTCGAAGAAGCGGATCACGACCGATTGCGGGTCGTCGCGCATGAGCCGCACCGACACTCCCGCAGCGGCCTGCTCGCTTCGCACCGCGAAGCGCGTGATCGGGACCGTCGCTACCTCAAGGTCGGCGACGTCGACCCCCGAAGCGTTCAGGCCGACCATCAGGGCGCGTTTCAGCACCCGGGCCGCTCTGCTGGTGTCGCGTGACGCGACGACCGTCGCACCCTTTTTCATCGTCGTGCCGAACGCCATGGCTAGGCGCACCGCAAGCTCCGGCGAGACGTCCACGTTGGCGAGACCCTCGACACCGCGCCGGCCGAAGAGGTGGCGGGCTCCCCTCGACTCCCAGACGATCGACGAGTTGACGAGCGCGCCGTGCTCGACGGTCTTGAACGGGTACACCTTGACGCCGGGGTTGATGACGGCGTGCTCGCCGATGAAGCACTCGTCGCCGATGACCACCCCCTCCTCGAGGCGTGCACCGCGTCGCAGGTCGCTCTTGCGTCCCACCACCGCACCTCGCAGCCGGACGCCCTGGCCGAGGTACACGTTGTCGTGGACGACGGAGCGCTCCACGACGCTGTCCGCGCCGACCCGAACGTTCGAGCCGAGGACGCTGTACTCGCCGAGCCTCGCTCCCGCCTCGATGCGGCAGTTGTCACCGATCACAGCTGGACCTGAGACTCTCGCCGCGGGGTCTATCTCCGAGCCCTCGCCGAGCCAAACCCCGTCCCGCACCTTGAAGCCGGCGACTGATATGTCGACCTGGCCGTCGAGAACATCCTGGTGGGCTTTGACGTACGCCTCCAGAGTGCCGACGTCCTCCCAGTAGCCTTCGACTACACAGCCGACGAGGGTCTTCCCGCGCTCAAGGAGCCTCGGGAACACGTCGGCGGAGAAGTCGACGGGCGTGCCCGAGTCGATGAAGTCGAAGACCGACGGGTCGAGAACGTATATGCCCGTGTTGATGGTGTCGGAGAAGACCTGACCCCACGTCGGTTTCTCGAGGAACCGTTCGACGTTCCCGTCGGCGTCGGCGATGACTATGCCGAACTCGAGAGGGTTTGGCATGGATTTGAGGCCGATTGTCGCAACGGCCGCTTTTTTCCTGTGGAACTCGACGAGCGATCCGAGGTCGATGTCGGTGACGACGTCTCCGGATATGACCAGAAACGCCTCGTCGAGCTCGTCCATGGCGTTGCGAACCGATCCAGCCGTTCCGAGCGGCGATTCCTCTGTCGCGTACACCATCCGCACGCCGAACTCGGTGCCGTTGCCGAAGTAGGTGCGGATTGCGTTCGCCTGGAAGGCGACCGTGACGACGATCTCGTCGATGCCGTGACGTTTGAGCAGTTCGACGATGTGCTCCATCATCGGCCGGTTCGCGATCGGCATCATCGGCTTGGGCTGGTTGGAGGTGAGCGGCCGTAGCCGTGTACCTTCCCCGCCGGCCATGATCACCGCCTTCACGGAGCCCCCCCGCCCGAAGCGCGACGCGCCGCACGATCGAGACGCCCGACGTTGAGCTCGCCGAGCGCAGGCCGGAAGTAGCCGACCACCGAGTACCAGCCGACGACCATTCCCGGCACGACGAACACCCAGGCCAGGGTCTCCGCCAGGGACCGCCAGTCGTCGTTGGCGTGGCCGGCGAGGAACAGCGGGAACGCGCACATCGTGGCGAACGTCGCCGCTTTGCCGGCCCTGCTCACATCCATGCGCCTCGCCCCTAAAGCGGCGAGCACCAAGAACGCGCCGGATACGAACATTTCGCGACCGACGACTACAAGCCCCACCCAGACCGGCACGGCTCCCAGCGCGATCGTCGACACGCCTGCGACGCTGAGCAGCACCCGGTCGGCGAGCGGGTCGAGGATCTTTCCGAGCGTCGAGACCTGCTGGAAGCGCCGGGCGACGAAACCGTCAACGCCGTCGGTTACGCCGAGGCCGCCGAGCAGCAGACCGGCCGGGTACCAACCGGCACGGCCCGGCCGCAGAACGAGCCACAGGAAGAGCCCGACACTTAGAAGGCGCAGCGTCGTGATCACGTTGGGTACGGTGAGCACAGCACCGAGAGCGACATCTGCCTCCGCGACAGCCTCGGGGGTCGTGCCATCGGCGTGACTACTTCGCTTTGCGTCTCCGGCGGAG
>JAKAZH010000098.1 GCA_021815935.1 Actinomycetes bacterium | reverse complement strand
GGGATGGCCAACAACAAGGCGATCGACAGGAAGTTCGTCAGCCCGGTCGGGTTCTCGAACGGGTGCGCCGAGTTGGCGTTGAAGAAGCCGCCCCCGTTGGTGCCGAACTGCTTGATCGCCTCCTGGGAAGCGACCGGCCCTCTGGCGATCACCTGCTTGACCCCGTTGAGCGAGTCGCTGACGTTGGCTGTTCCGGACAGCGTTTGGACTGCGCCTTGAGCTATGAAAATGATTGCAGCGACGAACGCTATCGGTATGAGGATGTACATGCACCCGCGAACCAGGTCGACCCAAAAGTTCCCGATGGTCTTGGACCCTTTGCGGGAGAACCCTCGGATGAGCGTTACAGCCACTGCGATGCCGACAGATGCACTGAGGAAGTTCTGCAACACAAGCGTGCCCATCTGCGACATGTAGGACATGGTCGACTCACCCGAGTAGGCCTGCCAGTTCGTGTTCGTCACAAACGACGCGATCGTGTTCCACGACAGCGCTGGTGTCACACCCGGCAGGTGCTGAGGGTTGAGCGGAAGACTTCCCTGCAAGCGGAGAAGCAGGTAGCCGATCAGGAGCACGACCCCGGTGAAGACGATGAGCGAGGCACCGTAGCGTTGCCAGGACTGCTCGACTTGCGGGTCGACGCCGATCAGGCGGTACACGGGTCGCTCGACGAAACCCAGCCATCGCGAGCGCCCCTCGTACACCGACGCCATGTAGGAACCGAGAAACCGCCATGCGATAGCCAGCACCGCGACGAGTGCAACGATCGTCAAGAAGAACCCCATCAGAAGCGCTCTGCCTTGAAGAGGGCAAACCCTACGTACAAGAACATCACAATCGACAGCGCCAATAAGAGGCCCTCTACGACCGTCATACCCGCTCCAGTCCCCAGATCAGCGCGAGCATCGTCGCGACGAACGCGACTATGCCCAGAACAACTAGTAGGTCAGCCATGCTTCGATGATCGTCCGTGTCTGGGTGACAGCGCGGTGGACATCACCGACGCCACGGTGAACAAAAGGTGAACGACCGCTCCGTAGACGATCACCCGCAGCCAGATCTCCCCGGCGCACGAAAAAGTTCTGCCGGTAGTACGAAACCGTACCGTACTGTGGAGTCCATGGAGCAGGTGCTGGTGCCAGCGAACCGAGGTGAAGCTCGTGAGCAGGAGATTCTTGACATCACCCTGGACCTGATCGCCGAGGTCGGATACGAACGGATGAGCATGGATGTCCTTGCCGCTCGAGCCCGGGCGAGCAAAGCCACCCTGTACCGTCGTTGGCCGGGCAAAGCCCAGCTGGTAGCAGAAGCCGTCCGGCGTCGCAGCTGCGCCATCAGCTTCGGGACGCCCGACACCGGCAGCCTGCGAGGTGACCTGATCGCGGCGATACGCGAGAAGCGCGAGGTTCTGAGCGGCCAGGACGGACCGTTGTTCGTCGGTTTGATGATGGCGGCCCAGAGCGATTCGGAGTTGGCGTCGCTTCTACGTGAACAGTTCAGCGCCGACAAGTCAGCGGTCACAGAAACGTTGATAAGCCGTGCGATCGCCCGCCACGAAGTCCCCCCGGGTACGAACCCAGCCCTGGTGACCGAGATCGTCCCAGCGCTCCTCTTGACGCGGCTGCTCGTGACGGGCGAACCTCTCGACGACGCCTACTTGGCTCACGTCGTCGACGACATCGTGCTCCCGACGCTGCTCAGGATCCCAACGCCCAATCCCTAGCGCATTGCGCGCTCTTTCCCGCAAGTTTAAATACGACGACAGGAGTACCACATGAGTTTATCGACGCGCGCCGACCCGGGGCTTTCACCCAGCGGGCTCGACACCCAAACAAACAGCCAGGACCCGAAGCGCTGGCTTGCGCTGGCAATAATCGCGATCTCCCAGCTTATGATCGTTCTTGACGGTTCGATTGTCAATATCGCCCTTCCATCTGCGCAGCACGCCCTTCACATATCAACCGCGAACCGCCAGTGGGTGATCACGGCCTATACGCTCGCGTTCGGCGGTCTCCTTCTCCTCGGTGGACGCGTCGCCGATTACCTTGGCCGCAAACGTGTGTTCATCGTCGGCCTGGTCGGTTTCGCGACCGCGTCGGCGATCGGCGGCCTGGCGCCCAACGCTGCTGCCCTCTTCGGAGCTAGAGCACTACAAGGTGCATTCGCTGCATTGATGGCGCCGGCGGCCTTGTCGTTGATCTCGGTTACCTTCACCGAAGCACACGAACGCGCCAGGGCCTTCGGGGTGTACGGAGCTATCTCAGGCGGGGGCGCTGCGATTGGCCTCATCGCTGGAGGAGTCCTTACACAGTACGCCTCGTGGCGTTGGTGCCTTCTGGTCAACGTACCCGTCGCAGCCTTCGCCGCCAGCGCAGCCCTCTACGTCGTGCGCGACAGTCGGCCCGAGAAATCGCAACGCCACTACGACATCCCAGGGGCTCTAACAGCAACGCTTGGTCTCGTGGCACTCGTGTATGCATTTACCAAGGCCGAGACCGGTGGGTGGCTTTCTGGGAGCACACTCGGCTTGTTCGCCGTCGCATTGGCGCTCCTCGTCGCCTTCGTGGTGCTCGAACTGCGATCCGACCACCCTCTGCTACCGCTTCGCGTCGTTGTAGACCGCAACCGCGGAGGTTCGTACATGACGTCACTTCTCGCAGGCCTCGCTTTGTTCGGTATGTTCCTCTTCCTCACCTTCTACCTGCAGGGGACGCTTCAGTATTCGGCTCTCAAGTCTGGCTTCGCATTCCTGCCCTTCTCCATCGGGATCATTGTCAGCGCAACCGTAGCGGCCCAGTTGCTACCACGATTCGGCCCGAGAGTCCTCATGGTGACCGGGATGCTGATGGCCACCGCAGGGCTGATCCTCTTCACAAGTATCGGTGTCCACTCCAGCTACCTTTCCCACGTCCTACCCTCGATAGCGATCATCAGTCTCGGGATGGGGCTCGTGTTCGTCCCCCTGAGCAGCACGGCGCTCACAGGCGTCGACGAACGCGACGCCGGAGTGGCGAGCGCCCTGGTCAACACGACCCAGCAAGTCGGCGGGTCTCTCGGCACGGCACTGCTCAACACTGTCGCCGCAACCGCTACGACCACCTACCTCCACTCCCACGGCGCAACTGCAGCCACAAAGGCAGCCGGAATCGTCCACGGCTATAGCGTTGCGTTTACCCTGAGCGCGATCCTTCTCGGGGCGGGGGCGCTCACCGCCTTCCTGTTGATCCGTCCGAACAGCACCAGCGACACAGCACCCGGCGAACTGGCTATGGCCAGCGCTTAACCAACGCTACGCTCGAGGCAGACAAGGAGGAACTGATGGCCAAAGTGAGCACGTATCTCAACTTCGATGGCAACGCCGAGGAAGCGTTCGAGTTCTACGCCGGCGTGTTCGGCACTGAACTTCTGGCGCCGATCCAGCGGATGGGCGACGTCCCCGGCGACCCGAACGGGCCTGCAATGCCAGAAGCCGAGAAGCGCTTGGTGATGCATGCTGAACTTCCGATCCTGGCAGGGCATGTGATCATGGCTACCGACGTCGTGGAATCCATGGGCCACCAACTGAGAGTCGGCAACAACACCACGATCAACCTCGAGCCGGACACGCTCGCCGAAACCCAGCGGCTCTACGACGGCCTCTCCGAAGGGTCAAGCGAAGGAATGCCACTGACCGAAATGTTCTGGGGGGCGACCTGGGGCACCTGCCTGGACCGCTTCGGGATCCGGTGGATGTTCAACTTCATGCCGGCGGGCAGCTAGCGCCCGGAGCCGTCCCGGGGGTCGAGCTCGGAACGTCCAACTCCCATCCGTTCTCCCCCCCGGTGCCGTATAACTCATGTGCGATCCGTCCCGCCTGGCGCAACACGGGGCCTCACCCGCCCGCAGAGGGAAACCCGGCAGCGGCGTACTGCTGTAAACGTTCTCGCTTGGGCAGGCGCGCTGGCGGTGGGGCTCTCCGCAGTCATACATCTTCACTTGTGGTCACAGGGATACAAGGAGATCCCCACGATCGGCGACCTGTTTGTCGTCCAGGGCGCCGCCGGGATCCTGCTTGGGCTTGCGATAGCCGCCTTCCGCCGCTTCTTCCTTCTCGCCGCAGGGGCCGTGTTCGCCGTCGGTACCGTGGCCGGGCTGCTCGGCTCGCTCTGGTTCGGCCTGTTCGGATTCCGGGAGAGCATCCATGCCCCTTACGTGGTGACCTCGTTGATCGTCGAGGGAGCCGCTTTTGTTGTGCTGACGGCGGCGGCGGCTCTGGCCCTCCCCACGAGGCGCTAGGAGGCCGCACCGACGTCCTAGAATGAGGAGCCGTCGAACCCCGAGGGAGAGATCGGCACTTAGGAGGGACGCATGACCGGTGTGCGAGTCTTGGTCGGAACCCAGAAGGGGGCCTTCACGTTGACCTCAGACGGCCGGCGCGCCGAGTGGGAGGTCGAAGGACCCCTTTTCGGCGGTTGGCAGATCTATCACGTCGCCGGGTCCCCGGCCGACCCGAACAGGATCTACCTTTCGCAGACCTCGGAGTGGTTCGGGCAGGTTCTGCAACGCTCCGACGACGGCGGGAAATCGTGGAACCCGGTCGGCAACGACTTCCGCTATGCGACCGAGCCGGGAACGCACCAGTGGTACGACGGGACGCCGCATCCGTGGGAGTTCGCCCGGGTCTGGCACCTGGAGCCTTCCAGCGCCGACCCCGACACGGTCCTGGCCGGCGTCGAGGACGCTGCGCTCTTCAAGTCCAGCGACGGCGGAGAAAGTTGGGAGGAGCTTGCGGGATTGCGCACCCAGCCGTCGGGTCCGGCCTGGCAGCCCGGGGCGGGCGGGATGTGCGTCCACACAGTCCTCGTCGACCCGTCCGACCCGAATCGCCTGCACGTTGCGATCTCAGCTGCAGGGGTGTTCCGCTCCGACGACGCGGGCGCGACTTGGCGCCCGGCGAACCGGGGTCTCCATTCGATCGGGATCCCCGACGACGATGCCGAGGTCGGCCATTGCGTGCACCGCATCGCCCGGCATCCGTCGAGACCCGACACTCTTTTCATGCAGAAGCACTGGGACGTGATGCGAAGCGACGACAGCGGAGACTCCTGGCGAGAGATAAGCGGCGACCTGCCCAGCGACTTCGGGTTTCCGATCGCGGTGCACGCCCACGAACCTGACACCGTATACGTCGTGCCGATCACCAGCGATTCGGAGCACTACCCGCCCGAGGGCAAGCTCAGGGTCTATCGGAGCCGCTGCGGGGGCGACGAATGGGAGCCGCTCACGGTAGGCCTACCGCAAGCGAACAGTTATGTCAACGTCCTTCGAGACGCTATGGCCGTCGACTCTCTTGAGTCCTGCGGTATCTACTTCGGCACCACCGGCGGTCAAGTCTACGCCTCCCCCGACGGGGGTGACACTTGGGCGCCGATAGTACGAGACCTGCCACGCGTGCTGTCGGTAGAGGTACAGACTCTGCCGTGATCAGGGTTGTGATCCCCCAGCACCTTCAGACGTTGGCCGCACTCGGACGCGAGGTCGAGCTCGACGTACCGGGACCGGTTACCCTCGAGCGGACATGCGACGCCCTGGAGGAGCGCTACCCGATGCTGCGCGGCACCTTTCGCGATCGTGTCACCGGGAAGCGCAGACCCTTCATCCGCTTCTACGCCTGCGAGGAGGACCTCTCGCACGAGCCGCCTGACACGGTTCTGCCCGACCCGGTGACCGCAGGGCGCGAACCTCTCTACGTGGTGGGAGCTATGGCCGGCGGGTAGATCTACGCCACCGGCAGCGACAACTCACGACAGGAGAGGACTCGTGGGCGACTACCGGGTGCACGTCTTGTAGAGTCGGGCGGACCTTCCGACGATGACCGCCGACGACCACAACCACGACGACCACAACCACGACGACCACTCCGGCGGTCATCGCCACGACGACCACGACGACCACGACGACCACGAGCACGAGCACGAGCACGACTCCTCGATATTCTCCACTGTGGTTCACGCGCTCTCCGAAGTAGTCGGGGCGCACTCCCACGACAGCGCGGACCAGGTCGACGAGACCCTGGAGGCCAACGCCGACGGGCGCCGGGCGCTGCTTGTGAGCTTGGCGATCCTCGCAGCGACGGCTGTAGTCGAGGCGGTCGTGGTTGGACTGTCAGGTTCGGTTGCGCTGCTGGGCGACACGCTCCACAATTTTGCCGACGCCCTGACTGCAGTGCCGCTGCTCATAGCATTCAGGCTTGCCGGTCGCCCAGCCGACAAGCGCTTCACCTACGGTTACGGTCGGGCGGAGGACCTGGGCGGCCTGTTTGTGGTCACCATGATCACCTTGTCGAGCGCGCTCGCCGCCTTTGAGGCCATAAGCCGACTGATCCACCCTCGCTCGGTGAGCAACCTGTGGTTTGTCGTCGGCGCAGCGCTCGTCGGTTTCGTCGGAAACGAGGTCGTGGCGAGACTGCGTATCCGGGTCGGCCGTCGCATCGGCAGCGCGGCGCTCGTCGCTGACGGCCTGCACGCCCGCACCGACGGGTTCACAAGCCTTGCCGTGCTTGTCGGGGCCGCTGGTGTAGCCCTCGGTTGGCGTCCAGCGGACCCGATCACCGGCCTGGTCATCACGGTCGCAATCCTCGGCGTGTTGCGCTCTGCCGTGCGCCAAGTCGGAGCCCGCCTCATGGACGCAGTGGACCCGGCACTTGTCGACCAGG
The DNA here is from genome assembly GCA_021815935.1 of Actinomycetes bacterium. The sequence continues at coordinate 133 of JAKAZH010000098.1, read as the reverse complement.
CTACAGCCGCCGTCACCAGCGTCGCCGGCGTCGTCGGGGTGCGCGAGCTTCGGATCCGCTGGATCGGCCACACCCTTCGCGCCGAGGTGGACGCAACGGTCGACCCGTCGCTCAGCGTAAGCGAAGCCCACGA
>JAKAZH010000097.1:643-6866 GCA_021815935.1 Actinomycetes bacterium | reverse complement strand
TGGGTCGGCAACTGGAACACCGATCCCAAACCGTTCGTGTGGCACGCGGCGGCCGACGAAATCCTCGAAAAAGTACGCCGAGGCCGCAAAACCCTGTCACAAGTCAAAAGCGCGACGCAGCACTAGAGGACGGCGGGAGGGTGGGCGCGCGGGAGTGGGGTGCGGGGCGCAGCCCCGCTGGGGGCGTAAGCCCCCACATGGTTGGCGGTTAGGCGGCGGGGGTGATGGTGACGGTGTGGCCGAGGTTTTCAAGGCGGGCCACGAGGCGGCGTGTCTCGGCGGTGTGGTCGTTGCGCCTGTCGAACCAGTCGGCCCCGAGGTCGGAGTACACGGCACCGCTGGTGAGGATGGTCCATGCGGCGATGATGATGCTGTGAGCGACGGCGATGTTTGCTTTCTGCGGCCCTTGGCGCCGGGCGAGGCGCCGGTATTGCGCGCCGAGGTAGCTGTTGTTGGTTCGCGACGCCGCCCATGCGGACTGCACGAGCGCTCGGCGTAGCCAGCGTGCTCCTTGGCGGGTGCCGGCGGGCCGTCGTTTGCCGGCAGACTCGTGGCTGGCGGGGGCGAGCCCGGCCCATGCGGCGAGGTGGCCGGCGGTCGGGAAGCGGCTCATGTCCCCGCCGGTCTCGGCGATGAACACCTCGGCGGTGTTCTGCTTGATCCCCGGGATGGTGCACAACAGCGTGATGGTGGCGGCGAACGGTTCGCAGCGGGCCGCGATCTCGAAGGACAGCTTCGCGATGGTGTCGTCGAGGAACTTGATGTGGTCGATGACGTGTCGGGCGACGATGGCGTGGTGGGTGTCGAAGCGGCCGTCGAGCGCGTCGATGAGCGCTGGGATCTTCGGGCGCATCGTGGACTGGGCGAGACCGGCCAGCGTGGCGGGGTCGCGCTGGCCGGCGATGAGCGCTTCGAGCATCGCCAACGACGATTTCGACCACACTTCGGAGGCCACCGACGTCAACTTGAGACGGGGCGTCTTGGAGGACCTTCTCGAGACGCTGGATCTCCCGGCCGCGCTCGTCGACCTGGGTGCGCCGGTAGCAGGTCAGGTCGCGCAGCGCCCGCAGCGGCGGCGGCGGGATCAGGCTGGGCCGGATCATCCCGTGCGCGGCGACATCCGCGAGCCACTCGGCGTCGTTGAGGTCTTCTCCGAACTGAGCGATGTGACGCACCTTGGGTTTGATGGAGATCGATTCGGTTGTGCCTCAACATGGGCGACGGTGGAAGCGGTTGGCTGCTCGGATCATGGATGTTTCAGCGGGCCAGGGGCGGCTCGTGCCAGGTCTCGCCGGTGATGGTGGAGTGTCGGAGCCACCGGTAGCGCTTGTGGGCGGCCTGGGCGCTCACGCCTGCCGCTGCGCCGATCTCGGCCCACGTGGCCCCGGCGGTGACGGCTCGGGCGATGGCGGTCTGGCGGTCAGCTTCGAGGGCAGCGACGCGGGCGGTGAGCGAGGCGATCCGTTCCAGCGGTCGACGGGCAGTCATGGTCATCAACCGGGGTTGATGACCGATGCGGTGATCAACGATCGCTGAGGTGGCTCGGCCCCGCACTCCGCTTCGGCATCGGTCCGCACGCGTGGTTCTGCTGTCGCCGTCATTGAGCTCCGGCTGCGTGGGAGCTGACGGTTGTCGTTGTTGTTCGACTGGCGGCTTGGGAGAAGGTGGGCATGCCGAGGTTGACAAACCCAGAGCTGGTGCGCCGCTCGGCGATGAGGTCCATTTGGGCGAGTTTCTGGCGCGCACCGTCGAGGCTCACGCGTAGGCCCTCGGCCTCGCCGAGCCAGCCGTTGGACTCGGCCTCGTTGATCCGCTCGAGGAGGTTGTCGCGGATCTCGGCCAGCCGTGACCGCTCGACGGGGTCGGGGCGCAGCAGCGGGCAGCGCAGACAGCTGTGCTCGTGGATGCACGGCGTCGCGTAGGAGCGGCCGCACTCGCCGAGGGCGACCTTGCGCCGGGAGAAATGCCCAAGGAACTCCTCCCACTCCTCGTCGGTCGGCACCCGATATTCCTCGGCGGGCCGCAACGCCCGCCGGCGGTTGATGAAGGCACGGTGGCCGCTGATCACCTCCTCGGGATAGACGGCCTTGTAGCCCATCGTGGTGTTGATGTCGCGGTGCCCGGCGACGAGCTGCGCGATGTGGGGGGGCATCCCGTGCAGGATCGCGTCGGTGATGAACATCCGGCGGAAGTCGTGGAAGGTATAGCGCAGCGTCCGGCCGTCGGGCCCGATGACCCCGATCTTTGCGAGCGCGTGATCGAGGTATCCCCGCAGCGCCGTCTCTGACACCGGATGGTCCTCGAGGCGGCGTCGACACTGGAACAGCAGTGGCATCGGCGCGTTGTAGACGCGTTCGTTCTTGTCGTGGGAGACGACGAGCGGGACGCGCCCCTCGTCGTCGCGGACTCGCCCGACGATCGTCGCGAGCACGTCGGCGAGCTCGGGGGAGACGACGAGAAGACGCTCGGTGTCGGTCTTCGAAGGGGCGATCTGCAACAGCGGGATGAGCTCGCCGCTCGCCGGAAGGCGATATTGGATGAGGCTGTGGTGAGAGAGCTCGGTGAGCTCCTCGATGCGGATCCCAGTGTGGCGGAGCACTTCGACCATCGCCCAGGTCCAAAAGGCCCGGTGCTCGTCGAAGGTGACGTCGCGCCGGCGCCCATTTTCAGGCTCTTCGGCCCAGACGCGCCCGGTCGTGGCCGTGCGCAGCACCGGCCGGCGCAGTGTCTCACCCGCCGCGACGAACAGCTCGCCTGGTGTGGTCGCCTGGGCAGCAGCGAGCAGGTCGGCAGTCCGGTGCCGTTCGCCCTCGACGAAGCGGACGAGGGTCGGCAACACCGGGAGGCGTTCCCTCGTGCGCTGATCCATCCGCGACTTGCGTCGCAGACGGTCCTTCTTGTGGCTGACGTCGTTCGCGCTGACCGGGGAGCGGAAGGCGAAGGGTCCCCATCGTGGCGGGTCGTCCTCGGCTCACTCGGCGAGATCGAGGTAGAAGGCGCGCACAGCGGAGAGGACGTTTCGGCCGTCGAGGCGGACGGATTTTTGCCCTCCTCTCGTCTTGGTCATCACCCGCTCCTTCCACGCGGCCGCGACCTCCCGTGGAAGCTTCAGCGAGTCGATGCGCGGATGATGCGCTTCGAGCTCGGCCCAGAACAACTTGCCGAGCAGGTAGGCGAGGCGCTGCAGCGAGGAGAAGTCGGCGGACGTCTGGCGCTCGGCGAGGTAGTCGACGAGTACGTCGCGCACCGGCCGGCACGCGATCCGGTAACGGTCGATGAGCTGCGCCGGACCAGGCCGGCCGCGACCGGCGAAGACCCGCAGCGTCGCCGGGGCGTCGTCGCCGAGCACGCCAGTGTCACGCAGCAGCTGGTAGAACAGCGGGCTTCCGGCGCGCCCCTCGGTCTCGCCGCGCATCTGGCGGGCGAGCTCCAAGACCTCGACGCAGTCCCCGACGGTGATGTCGGCGACGAGACCGCCTTTCGCCGCGAGGATGCAAGCGACGCGCGTCAACGCCTGTTGCCCGGCCTGGAGCCCGACGTCGGCGGCGTCGACGGAACCGACGAGCGCGGCGAATCCCTCCGGGTCACGGGCCCGTGCCATCTCGGGCGCGAGGTTGCGACGCGTCCCCGCCGAGGCGAGCAGGAACGGCAAGCTCGGTCGGATCACGTCCCCGCAGATCATGACCAAAAGGCCCGGAGCGAGATGTCCGAGCGGCCGGGTGACGCTCGGTGTGGCTCGGCCGTGCGAGGGGTCGACGAGGCTCCGCCAGTCCGCCGCGCTCTCCGCCCCACTGGCCAGCCATCGCTCCTGCCAGGTCTCACCGGACCGGGCCTGCAACCAGGCGACGACGGCCAAGACGCCGGGACGTCGGCCCTGCTGCTGGCTGAGGCGGTTCTCGAGCGCGAATGGCGATGAGAGAACACGGTGCACCATCGTCGTGCGGGGGGCTGCCGTTTCTGGCCACGAGCTTTGGGCCGGGCGCGGCGCGAAGCGGACGAGGAGCTCGGATCGGCCCGCCGGTGCCGACGGCTCCGCCACAGTGTCGGCCACCTTGGTCCCGGTCACTTCGCGGCCTCGCCAAAGATCGCATCGAGGCTCTCTTGACGGTAGCCGGCTGCCGGGACAGCGGGCAGCTCGGGTCCCTTCGCGTAGAAGGCGAGCATCGTCTCGACGACGTCGCCGAGCTGGGAGTTCAAGTAGCGCTCGGTCGTCGAAAGGTGAGCGTGGCCCAGCACCCACTGGATGTCGGTCAGCGGGACGCTCGGATCCCGGGCCATCCGGTAGGCGGCGGTGTGGCGAAGATCGTGCAGCGACCAGTTCGCTCCCAAGGCGGCGTTCGCCCGGTTGAACATCGCCCGGGCCGCGTCGTAGGTGAGGCGACGGTAGGGGCGCCGCCGCGTCCACCACAGCGGCTGGTCGCGACCAGCCGGCACCTCGGCGAGGGTCTCGGCCTGGTAGAGGCGGAGCCAGACAAACGCGTCGGGCGACGCCGGCACCTGCTGGAGGGCGCGAGTGCCCTTGCGGATGACGGTGACGAGCTGCTGTCCGGGATCGGCATCGCCGACCGTCGCAGCGAGCAGCTCCGAGGCGCGCACGCCCGAAGAGACGTAGAACGCAACCAGCGCCCGATCGCGGTGCGAGCACAGCTTGGCGAACAGATGGTCGAAGGCCTCATCGGGGATCACCCGCGGCGCGCGTTCGGTGAGCTTCGGGCGGTAGCGGCCGCGGCGCGTTCCGGCGAAGGGCTCGATGGGATTGTGGTGCGCGTCGATACGTCCACGGGCCGCGCCGCGCACGAGAGGGAAGGGGTTGACCATCGGGCCTGTGCCGACCTCGAGATGGAAGTCGTAAAAGGCGCGCAGCACGCTCTCCGCGTGCGCAACCGTCGAGGGCGCATAGAGCCGTCCCGGCGGACGCTTGCCAGTCAACGCGTTCGGCGCCGAGGAAGCCTGACGCACCGGTGGGTCCTGCGGCCGGCGCCAATGCGGACGGGAAGGCTTCGGTGTCGCCTGCAAAAAGCGGCAGAAGTCCCGTGCCTCGACCCTGCTCGCCTTCTCCCAGTCGACGCCGGTGGCGGCCAGGAACCGGAACCACCGCAGCAGATCCATGCCGTAGGAGCGCTGCGTCGTTGCTGGCCGGCCGCACGCAACGAGCTCCGCGAAGTAGGCATCGACAGCCGGGATCGCCGCCCCGGCCGCGTCGAGGAGACGGTAAGGCTGGAAGGAATTGCCCGTCGATTCGAGCGAGCCCACGTGGGCCAACGCGAGTTGGGTCAGGTCAGTCGAGTCGTCGTCCTCGTTGGGCACGGGCCGGCAACGTAGTGGCCCGGATCGCGGATCAGGCCATGAGCAGAGCCCGCGGGCTCCAGTAGTTCGGTTAACAGGTCGCTCTTCACCCGCCGATTCCCCCAGTGGTTGCCCAACGGGTGGGCCAGATGCACCCTCGCCCCGCACTCGGCGAGCACGTCGGCGGCCCAGTACCAGCCGTAGCACGCCTCGAGGACTACCTCGGGGGTGTCGCCGGCCCGGGATACCACCTCGGCCAGGGCGAGCGGGTCGTTGACGATCTGGACCGTCTCGAGGGTCTCGCCAGCCGCGTCCTTGCGTACGATCACGCTGCGCCGGCGGTGCAGGTCGATACCGACGTATTGTGGCTTGGTTTCCACGGGAACCTTCTTTCGTCGTGAGGATTTGGGTGTGGAAACCCCGAGTGTTGTCTTGCTCGGTCCCTCACGGCGAACGGAGGCCCCGCTCACCAGTCGCTTTCAAGCTCGGCCACCAACAAGACCTCACCGCAGCCCGCGCAAGCGCCCCCCGGCCCCAGCCACCGGCAGAACACGTTGCAATCCGGGCACCGGCGCTCACTCAGCCGCTCCTCGCAGCCCGGGCACTCGTAGACGACACTCACGGTCTCGACCAACACGACAGGTCCTCCTCGAATCGGCGTTCAGGCCGATCGCACCATCCGGGCCCGTCACGCAGGAGCCAGCGCTGCGCTCCTGCATCCCATCAACTCGGGGGGGCTTGCCCGGACAGCCTCTCTGAGGTACAGTGGTCCCCAATTCGATATGAATGTCGACGCGGCTGCGCCCGCAGAGCGGGATCTGAAGGGGGAGGAGCGTAATCCGTACGTCAGGCACTGTGCTCGGCTCTCGTCTCAGAGTCGCCACCGTGGTAGTCACAAGAATGAGGGGAACAGGATGACCGGCAGGTGCATCGTCGA
>JAKAZH010000097.1:0-633 GCA_021815935.1 Actinomycetes bacterium | reverse complement strand
ACCATCACTCAGCGGAGTTCGCAGCAAACCGGGAGACGATCCTCGAGAAGTTCCGGACAGAGAGCCCAATCGCGTGGACAGAGGCTCACGGCGGGTACTGGTTCGTTACCTCGTACCCGCTGATATGCGAGATCCTCCGCAACGACGAGGGATTTATCGTCGAGCGCCTGGCCGACGGCTCGGGCGGGATCACCATTCCGGACAACAAAGAAAAGGCGCCACTCCTCCCCGGCGAGCTGGACGGAGACCTGCACGACACCTACAGGCACGCGCTCAACCCCTTCTTCAGCAAAAAGCAGGTTGAGACACTCCGACCCTTCATCGAAGGTGTCGTCGAAGAGTTGACGGACCACCTCTTGGAACTCGGTACATTCGACGGTGTCATTGATTTCGCTCAGCAGGTGCCGGCGCGAGCTGTCTTAACTTACGCAGGAATTCACGTCGACGACACCTGGGATCTCTACGAGGCCGTCGCTCTGTCGCGTGAGCAGCCAACAGCAGATCAGGTGCAGGCAGTCATCGGTCGCCTCAAGGCAATCATCGCTGACAAGCGTCGCAGCGAGACGGATGACCTGCTCGGGCATCTGGTCCGCTTCAGTGAGCCCACCTTCTCCGATGACGACCTCGTCGGAC
>JAKAZH010000096.1 GCA_021815935.1 Actinomycetes bacterium | reverse complement strand
CCCTCCTGCATGCCATGGGCGACAAACCGGCGGTAAGAAGGCGCTGCGTTATCAGCCTCGGAGCCTACGAGTCCGACCTGGCGCTCGCGGCCATCGAGCGGGCTCTATCGGATAGGGACTGGCAGGTTCGCCAGGCCGCGCAAGACATGACCGGAGCCACCCGAAGCGGCGCGACCCCAAGCTGAGCGACCTGAAACTGAGCAAAGTTCGCCCGCATTTCACCTGTGTTTCGTGAGTTGTTCACCTCAGAGCGACCGGAATGACGCTAGAACGGGATGCGTGAAGACGGAAGTCAGCCGACCGGAGTCGGATCCGGGTACCAGGCGCCTCGACCTCGACGGTGCAGTCAACATACGAGACCTGGGTGGCCTGGCGACCCGAGACGGGCGGATGACCAGGAGAAACCGGTTGTATCGCGGCGACAACCCTGGCTACCTGAGCGATCGTGACGTGGAGACGTTCGAGACGATAGGCCTTCGGACAGTCATCGACCTCAGATCGCACGTGGAACGCGGTCGCGATCGCGCTCGCCCCTTGAGCCGATGCGTTCCTGCGATGCTGCACGTGGGCCTGCAGTACTCGTCGAACCCCGACAACGCTGTCGCAGACATATTCCCCGAAGGTGTGACGTCCCTTCAGGACCTCTACGTCGCTTACCTCACGCACAGCGCTTCGGAGATCGCGGCGGTTTACGCGATCCTTGCGAGCCTGCGCACCCTCCCGGCACTCGTGCACTGCGCCGCAGGAAAGGACAGGACGGGTCTGATAGCGGCCCTCGTCCTCGGCTCGCTCGGCGTCGACGACGACGTCATAGCCGACGACTACGCGCAGACCGCCGCGAACATACCGTCGCTGATCTCCCTTCTCGCCACCGTGGACCTTCAAGCAAGCGAACATCTGAAGCATCTCAACCCGGTGATCCTGAGCGCCGACGGAGACACGTTGCTCTCCGTGCTCGAGTGGGTTCGAGCGGTTCACGGCTCGATCGACTCGTATGTCCGCCATTGCGGAGTCCCCGACGAAGACGTCTCGGTCCTGCGCCACCGCCTTCTCGAAACCTGAGAGCCCGGTTCGCTCACTTCAGCGAGGTCACCCGGTCAGTTCATAAAAAGGTCCCGTACTGCCTCGAACTCTTCCAGACACCTGCCTGCCCCGATCACGACGCACTCGAGCGGCGCATCGACGAGATGGACAGGTAGCGACGTCTCCGACGAGATCCGCTTGTCCAGCCCGGAAAGCATCCCTCCGCCACCCACGAGGTGGATCCCCTGGCTGATCAGGTCCTGGGCGAGCTCGGGCGGAGAATTGCCGAGGCACTTGACGACCGAGTCGACGATCGCGCCGACCTGCTCCTCGATCGCTTCGCGCACTTCCTCGGGGGCGAGGATGACCGTCTTCGGGAGGCCCGACATGAGGTCTCGTCCCCTCACCTCGGCCTTGACTGCGTCGCGTTCGGAAGGCCACGCCGAGCCGATCGCCAGCTTGATCTCCTCCGCTGTCCGTTCCCCCACGGCGATCCCGTACTCCCTTCGGACATACGTCTGGATCGAAGCGTCGATGTCGAAACTCCCGACCCGGATCGCTTCCAGGGCGACCACCCCGCCAAGCGAGATCACCGCTGTCTCGGTCGTCCCGCCGCCGACGTCGACGATCATGTTGCCGAGCGGCTCGTTGATCGGAAGACCGGCGCCGATAGCCGCCGCCATCGGCTGCTCGATCAGGTAAGCCCCGTTCGCCCCGGCGCCACGAGCCGCTTCTTGGACGGCCCGCCTTTCGACCTCCGTGATCGCAGACGGGACACATATGATCACTTTGGGCCGGTTGAAGCGCGAAACCCCGGTCCGCTGCAGGAGAAGGCGGATCATCCTCTGGGTGATGTCGAAGTCGGTGATAGCCCCCTTGCGCAAAGGTCTGACCGCGATGATGTAGCCGGGCGTGCGGCCGATCATCTGCCATGCTTCGTGACCCATCGCAAGCACTTCCTGGCTGCGGGAGTTCAATGCGATCACCGTCGGCTCGTTGAGCACGATACCTCGCCCTCGCGAATACACCAGCGTGTTCGCTGTTCCGAGGTCTATAGCCAGGTCTCTAGCCATTGGGTCCGCTTCGTTCGTCACCGACGGGCGCCGACGTGTCCCTCACACGCAGGTGGGAAACCGCCGGGGCGACGGGCCGCACATTGAAGTTGCCTTCCGCGCCCTGTCCCGCGGATCGGCCGGTCGAGCCCGACGTGTTCCTGTCAGGTGCAAGAGCACTGAGGCCCTTTTGGAACGACGCCATCTTCGCGTCGACAGACGTCGGTACACGGTGGCGCCACCAGAGAACCAGGATCCCAACCCCCGCGACAGCGACGGCCCCGATCAGGTAGATGACGTTCGAGAGGACGGTGCTCGACGTCGCTGTCACTGACCGACCTCGGCTATCTCGTGCGCGTCGAGCCCCCAGCCGTCCCCACCTGACCAGACTTCGCGTTTCCAGATCGGCACGGACCGCTTCAGCGAGTCGATGCTGTAGCGCGCAGCGTCGAATGCCTCCCCCCGGTGAGCAGCCGAAACTGCGACCAGCACCGAACACTCTTGGAGCTCCAACGGTCCGGTCCGGTGCCAGATCACGAGGCGTCCGAGACCCGACCAGCGCGACAACGCCTCACCCGCTATCGCCTGCATGCGTGGGACCACCTGCGACTCGTACGCCTCGTATTCGAGCATGGTGACCCCGGGGCGACCTTCGGCATGATCTCGGACCGTGCCGGCGAACACGACGATCGCACCACAGTCGGCCCGGCGTACCCACGTCCAGGCACGATCCACCTGCAGCTCGGACGTGGTCAGCGCAAGCCACACCACCTCGTCGTCGCCGGGTGGATTCCCTATAATGTCCACCAGCCCAGCCTAGGGCGCCGGAGCCGCGATGACACCTCGATATTGACGCTCATTAGGCTCGTCGCTCGTGGGCCCGCCGTTCGACAACACCGAACCTGACCCGGAATTCGATGACGGCCTGACCGGCGAAGCATCCTTCGACGACGCGGGCCCCGTTTACGCGTGGCTGCCTCCTCCCGACGATCGGCTTTGGCGACACCCCTCCGAATCTTGGGCGGGGACATTCCAGCCCCAGCCGACTGACCTGTCGCCGCATCCTCTCGTAGGTCGGCTGGCGTCCAACGAATGGGGCCGCTTCGTGGTCACGGGGGTCGTCGCGGGGCTGGTCGCGGCTCTGGTCGTGTCCGGCCTGGCGACCGCCGAAGGATGGTGGGGCGGGCGGACGATCGTTTCGCCCGGAAGCGGTATCGCCTCTTCCGTAGTTTCGCTCGCCACTCAGGGAAGCTCGACAGGCGCCGCCGGCGGCACGGACTGGACATCGGTGGTCGACATGACCGTACCGTCTGTCATGGCTATCACCGTTACCGGCGGCGGCGGCCCCCAGCAGGGAAGCGGCGTCGTGCTCGCCTCCTACAGCGGCCGCTCCTACCTCGCGACGGACCTCTCGCTGTTCGCTCCTGGTGAAGCCGCCGGCTATGTCGGAGCTATATCGCTCACGACGATGGCAGGCCAGACGGTCTCTGCGAGTCTGGTAGGCGAGGACAAAGCCGAGGGGATCGCAATCGTCGAATTTTCGAGCCTAGCCGGCCTGCCGCCCGCGCTGACCGGTAGCGTGGCCGACATCCGGGAGGCGTCGACCCTGCTCGCAGTCGGGGCTCGAAGCTCGTCTTCGCTCGGCCTCGGTGTGGTCAGCAGCACCGACCGGGCGGTGGACGTAACAGATGGCGATCCGATGTACGACCTGGTGGAAATGTCCGCTTTGCCGTTAACCGCAGCCGGGCGGGGCAGCCCCCTCGTCGATTCCTTCGGCCAGGTGGTGGCGATCACCGTTTCGGTCGATGCGACAGCGTCAAGCGACCAGCAGGCGACGTTCGCCGTCCCGATTGACAAGGCCGCCAGGGCCACCCGAGAAATCGTCGACGGGCTGCGCATCTCACAACCGTGGATAGGCGCCACGAACGCAACCGGGATACCGTCGCAGATCGCTTCGCAGATGGGAATCCAGGGAGGGGTACGCATAGGCGAGGTAGTAACGGGGAGCCCTGCCCAAAAGGCCGGGCTCCAGGTCGGCGACGTCGTTACGACTTTCGACGGGGCACCGCTTGATTCAGCGGGCTCGCTTCTGGCCGACGTGTGCGCGCTCAGTCCTGGTAGGACCGTGCCAGTGACGTTCGTACACGCGAAGCAGACGGTCCACGCCGTCATCACGATCGCAACTCAACCTCAGGAGTGACGCAGCCTCAGGAGTGACGCGCCGGCCTGTTCGTTCTGCGCCTTCTCGATACGAACAAGGCCGAGACCAGGGCGAGAACACTTCCTGCAGCGGTAAGCGCAACGACCGTGTTGAAGTTCTGGCGCTTGCCTGGTGGCAGGTCATCCCAATGCCACTTCTCGTCGGTTTCGACCAGTGCTTCGGCACTCGAATACGCAGGGCTCCAGCCCAGCGAGACTAGGCGGTCGGGGGATACGACCCAAGGGTGCGTGGCGTATGCGAGCGCTTCGGGCGGAACGCCCCGCCGCCCTAGCTTCCAGCCCAGGATGCTCAGCGTGGAGGCAAGCCGTCCCGGCATACCTACCTTCGCGATACCGCCGACAAGCCGGCGGGCCTCGTCCTCGCTGATGCCGGAATCGGGGGCCACGTTGAAGACCCCGTCGAGGCGTCTCTCCCACGCTAATACGACAGCGGAGACGAGATCGTCCACATGGAGGTACTGAACCAGGCGGTCGGGCTGCGCCACAAGGGGCGTTCGTGTAGCCTCCAGTGCCTGGTAAAGCGGCCGGTCCCCGGATCCGACGGTCACCGCAGGCCTCATGACCGCTACCGGTACGGACCTATGAAGGTCGGACCACTCGGCGATGATCCTTTCGGTTTCCGCTTTGGCAACGGCGAAGGGGAGCTCAGGATTTGGAAGTATCCGGGACTCCTCGCTCAACGGAACGTCGTTGTCCGCCCACGCCCCATATACCGTGGCGCTCGAAACGTGGACGATCGAACCCGCTGCGCACCGGGCCGCGACTTCCAGGACCGCCCTGGTCGAACGGGAGTTCGCAGCCCCCACGAGCGGCCGGTCCTGCGAGTCGAGCCCCATAGTGTCGCCAGCCGCCCAAGCCAGATTAACCATGGACGCGTTGCCTTCGATAGCGGAGACGAGCCGGGCGTAATCGGACGAGCCCAGTTCTGAAAGATCCGCGACGATCGCAAGCAGCTTCGGGTGGCGAGCTTCGCATCGGAGCAGATCGATACCGACCACCTTGTGGACGTCGTCACGACCGAGCAGGGTCTCGACGACCCGGGAGCCGATGGAGCCGGCCGCCCCGGTGACCACGACAGTATTCATTGGCCTACGATGCCGATACGCTGGGAGGCGCTGCCGGAGCGAAACGAGAGCGAGTGAGCACACCACAGGGATTCGGGCCAGGCGGGCCGTTCGAGGGCGGACCTTTCGGCGACCTCATGCGCAGCATTGCCCAGATCTTCGCCAATCAGGGTCCCCTCAACTGGGAGATCGCCAAGCAGATGGCGGACTGGGCTGCCAATGACGGGCAGCCGGAGGCGAATCCCGACCCCGTGTGGCGCGTGCGCCTCGAGGAGTTGCTGCGAGTCGCAGAAATGCACGTTGCGGAGGCTACAGGCTTGACGTGGCCTTCGGAGGGTTTGACCACTGTCGCAGCGATCACCCGCGTCGAGTGGGCGAGGCGTACCCTCGACGACTGGAAGGGTCACTTCGAGAAGCTGGCCTCTCGTGTGGCGACTCCAAGCGAACAGACTGGCGAGAACCCGGTGGCACCTGGACAGTTCCCGTGGCCGACGCAAAACCAAGAGCCGGGCGGTGATCCTCTGGCCTCGCTCTTCTCCAGCATCCCGCAAATTCTCGGACCGTTCCTCCTCGGTTTGCAGGCGGGATCCATGGTCGGACAGCTCGCCAAGACGGCCATGGGGCAGTTCGACCCCCTCATGCCGAGGCCATTCAGGACCGAGATAGCGGTTGTAACCTCCACAGTTCAGCAGTTCGCCTCCGAGTGGAGCCTGCCCGAAGACGACGTACGGATGTGGATCTGCCTCAACGAGACATTCCACCGAGCGGTTCTCGGTCAGCAGTTCGTATCAGATCGCCTGAACGCACTGGTCGGAGCCTACGTGGAGGCATTCAGCGCCAGGACGGACCCGATCGAAGCACGCCTGGCTGGTGTCGATCTAAGCGACATGGCGAGCATGCAGGAAGCTTTCGGCGATCCCTCGACCCTGCTGGCAGAAATGCAGAACGATGCTCAGCGTTCGCTTCAGGCGCAGCTTCGCGCGATCCTTTGTGCGATTACCGGCTACACCGACTTCCAGATGGACGCAGTGGGCCGCAGACTGGTCGGTTCCTACCCGGCGATGGCCGAGGCGCTGCGCCGGCGACGTCTCGAGGACACGCGGGGTTCGACGATGCTGGCCCAACTGTTCGGGATATCGATGTCCCAGGAGGACTACGAGGCGGGCCGGTCCTTCGTTCATGGCATCGTCGAGCGGGCGGGCGAGCCCGGACTGGCGCGGCTGTGGAGTTCCGAGCGTCACCTGCCGACTCCAGCGGAGCTGTCCGCACCCGGGCTTTGGCTCGCCCGCATCGACCTGCCGGGCGAATAGGCGAAAAAAGGAACATCCTTCAAGGATCGCCCTCCAGCGTACCGATAACGAGTTCATGGCTGAGCTACCGAATCCGCCCGACCCCGACAAGAGCGCGCCACCCGCCGAAGCATTCAGACGCCAGGCGCTCGAAGCGACCCTCGCCGAGGCATTGCGAGACTCCCGCCTTTCCGCAGGCCCCGACGCGCGGCAGTCCCCCGACGCGCGGCAGTCCCCAGACGCGCATCAGTCCCCCGACGCGCGGCCATCGGTGGCCCCGCCCGTCAAACCTGGCGGGCCGGCCCGCCCGGCGCCGTCGATGATCGGCTCGAAACTTGTCGCAGCGTCAGCTCCGCCGGCCTCG
>JAKAZH010000095.1 GCA_021815935.1 Actinomycetes bacterium | reverse complement strand
CGTGTGAACCGACAGCCAGGCCGAGAGTTCGCACTGTCGGGGAGCGGATCGCGGCGGCTACGCGCCGTGCGGCGGCGAGATCAGGATCTTTCAGCCACAAGTTGTAGGCCACTAGTACCGGACGGGAGCCGACTGCGGCGGCGCCGGCGCTCGGATGCGGACGTGGCGGGCCAACATCGGGCTCGAGAGTCTGCCAGGCGTTTCGGCGCAACTCGGGCAGCGAACGCTCGTTGCCATATAAAAAGCATGGGAGGTCGAGGGTCTCTGATGCCCACCGTGCGAAGCTGTCCCGCAGGCCTGTCGCATCGGTTCCGTGATGTGGCCGTGCTGCGAGCTCTGACAGATCGACGAAAGGCACCACGTCCACGGCACCAAGGCGCGGGTGGGCACCTGAATGCGCACGGATGTCGATGCGCGCGACGGCAGCGGCCGCGACCCGTCGAACAGCGGCTTCGAGGACGTCTCTTCGCCCGGCAAGGGTCAGCACCGACCGGTTGTGGTCGGCATCGGTGTGGACGTCGACCGTAGTCCGGCCTCCTTCGCTCGCAAGGGCGTCGATCGTCGTCAGGTCGCGCCCTTCACTCACGTTGACGACGCACTCGAAGATCGTCGCTTGCATCGTTCTCGAAAGTAGCTTGCGATCAGGACTACAATACGATTTATGCTCGCGAATCTTTTCGGCGGTGACGGCCTGATCGTCATCGTCGTAGCGTTGGTCGTTCTCGTCGGCGGGGCGCAACTGCCCAAGATCGCCCGCAACGTCGGCTTGGCCGGCAAGGAGTTCCGCAAAGCTCAGCACGAAGCAGAGGAGGAGGGTCGCGCAAGCGAAGCCAAGTCGACCACCATGGCACCTCCGGCCCCTCTCGCCGCCCCGGTCGCTACCGCTGCGATCCCTCCGGTCCAAGTTCCGGCCGGCCAGCCGGTAGCGAGCGACCAGGCAATCACGATGACGCCCGCACAACTCGACGAGCTGCTGAAAGCTCACGAGGCGCGCGTTCGCGGCGAGTCGAACAACAACTGACGGCGCCGGCGCGCCGCCGGGGGAGCCTAAGCGGAGGTAAGCCTGTTCAGGCCCCTGCGCTGGCGTGCGATCCGTCTGCGCTCGCGCTCTGACGCGCCGCCCCACACACCGTGCTCGATCCGGTTGAACAGGGCGTATTCCAAGCAGGGGAGTTTCACGGGACACTCAGCGCAGATCTTGCGGGCCACCTCTACGCCTACACCGTCGCTAGGAAAAAACGTCTCGGGAGGAAACTCTCGACATTTGCCTGCGCTCATCCAGTTTGTGTCCACCGAGACCCTCCGTAGTTCTTAGCAACCTGATTATTGGTTCCTCGTCTAAGAAACCCATGAGAACGGCGTCACATAGTCTACGGGAGTTTTCGCCCGGGTTGGTGGAACGACCGAGCTGAGTGTGACTTTGGCGCCGAGACGGATTATCCACCGCTAGGCCGCGGTGCTAACGTGCGGGCATGGAACGCATCGAGTGTCAATGGTGCAAGGCGCAAAACGAGGCTGGTCAGTCGACGTGTTCCACCTGTGGGGCGCCGCTCGACGCGCGAAACAAGGTGAGCGACTCGGGTTGGAAGGAGGCACCGCGGCTTCGGGACATGACGGAGTTCCGGTTCTCGTCTTCCACCTGCCAGGTAGAAGGGGAGTTGGTCCCTGTCGCCGAAGTCAACCTTGCCTCAGGCGATTCGGTCTTTTTCGAGCATCACGTCCTTTTGTGGAAAGACGAGTCGACACCGCTGTCCGCGCTCAACACAGGCGGGGGGATCAAGCGGATGCTCGGTGGTATGCCCCATGTGGTGTCGATTGCCCACGGGCCGGGCCGGGTCGCGTTCTCCCGTGACGCCGCCGGGGAGGTCGTCGTCCTGCCCATGCATCCGAGCATGGAGATCGACGTTCGAGAGCACGCCTTCCTCGTCGCATCGCACTCGATCAGCTACAGCTTCGTGCGAATCAAGGGAATGACCAACGTCCTTCACGGCGAGGGAATGTTCATGGACCGCTTCGTGACTTCGGGTGAGCAGGGCATCTTGCTGTTGCACGGTTACGGGAACGTGTTCGAGCGGACGTTGCGCCCGGGAGAGAAGATCCTGATCGAGCCCGGCGGGTTCTTGTACAAGGATTCGTCCGTGACCATGAATACGGTTCAGCAGAACGTGAAGACCGGGATGATGCGCCACGGGATGTACCTCGCCGAAATGGTCGGACCCGGCAGGGTCGGGATCCAGTCGATGTACGTCCACGCCGGGGCCGAGTAGCTCACCGTCGTGTCGAGGAGGTCGCACTGATGGCTGAGTTCGTTTGCCGCTACTGCCGGATCCCGAGCGATCCGACCGGTCCGAGTTGCCCCAGCTGCGGTGCTCCTATAGATGTCCGCGACGTCGTCAGCGACTCCGGGTGGGAGGAGCAACCTCCTATCCGCGACATGGCGAAGATCGCCTTCGGCGGTTCGACCTGTCAGGTGGAAGGTACGACGGTGCCGGTCGCCGACTTCGGCCTGACCGGGAAGGAATCCATCTTCTTCTCCCACCACAGCGTGCTGTGGACGGAGCCGACCGTCACGATGGACGCCATGTCCATGGCCGGCGGTTGGAATCGCGTACGTGCCGGTCTGCCTCTCGTGATGATGAACGCACGAGGCCCGGGCCACATTGCACTGTCGGAGGATTCCCCCGGCGAAGTTATCGCCCTTCCGATGAGGCCGGGCCACCAGGTGCACGTCCGCGAGCACAGGTTCTTCGCCGCCACAACCACTGTCGGATACAAGTGGTATCAATCGGGCGTCTGGTACACGACAGGGCAGGGCGACGACACCGAATTCCACTACCCGATCGGGTACAACATCGACTCGTTCCAAACCGACGGCACGAACGGGCTTCTCCTGTTGCACGCCCCCGGCAACGTCTTCGTCCGGAATCTCGCAGCGCGCCAGCCGATCTGCATCCAACCGACGTCATTGCTCTACAAGGACGCATCCGTCGGAATGGCCCTCCACATCGAGTACCCGAACGCCGGCCTCATGTCGTGGAGCACACGCTACAGCTACCGCCAGGTGTGGCTCCGGCTCTGGGGACCGGGCCGGGTAGCAGTCCAGTCCGTCTACGAGCGTCCGGAGGGCAGCGAATGGATCACCGGGACGTCAGGAGCGACGGAAACGCGCTGGTGAGCGCGCACAGGTCCCGAGCCTGTTACGATAGAGCTGTGACGTTCGTCGGGATTGCTTTCTTCTCACGTCGACTCCTTTTTTTATAGGCGGGCTTCTCACTGCGCCCGCCCGACCTCCTGAGCCTAGACGGCCAGGAGGTTTTTCAATTTCCGTCCCAAAAACCCGCGTCGAACGAGGTGCCAAAGATGACCGCTTACAAATACGCAACGCCATGCGAAATGCCATTTCATCTCTACAGTGCGTTCAGGCCACTCGAAGACATCACCGATTTCCGTCGCACATGGCCGGACAAGCATCTAGAACGGGCGCCGCTTTGGTGCAGCGTGGATCTTCGCGACGGGAACCAGGCACTGATCGACCCGATGGACCCGGCCCGCAAGCTTCGCTTCTTCGAGGCGCTCGTCGGCATGGGGTTCAAGCAGATCGAGGTCGGTTTCCCCGCCGCCAGCCAACCCGACTTCGAGTTCATCCGCCAGATCATCGACGAGGATCGCGTCCCTGACGACGTAGCGATCCAGGTCCTCGTCCAATGCAGGCCTGAGCTGATCGAGAGGACCTTCGAAGCCATAGCAGGAGCACGCCATGCGATCGTGCACTTCTACAACTCGACGTCGATACTGCAACGCAGAGTCGTCTTCGGCTTGGACAGGGACGGCATCACCGAGATAGCCACCAGCGCAGCCCGTATGGTCAAGAAGTTCGAGGCGACGGTACCGGAGACCCGCGTCAGCTACGAGTATTCGCCGGAGAGCTTCACAGGCACCGAGCCTGACTATGCCGTGGAGGTTTGTGCTGCGGTAATGGACGTGATAGCGCCGAGCGCGGACGACCCGATCATCATCAACCTGCCGAACACCGTCGAGATGTTCGGCCCCAACGTCTACGCGGACGTCATCGAGTACGTGAACGCAAACCTTCCCAACCGCAGCGCTGTCGTGCTCAGCGTCCATCCGCACAACGACCGCGGAACCGCTGTCGCCGCAGCCGAGCTGGCCCAGCTTGCCGGCGCCGACCGTGTCGAAGGAACCCTGTTCGGCAACGGGGAACGCACCGGGAACGTCGACGTCGTGACGCTCGCGCTCAACCTCATGAGCGAAGGTATCGACCCGCGCCTCGACCTTCACGACATCGACGACCTGCGCCAGGTGGCGGAATACTGCAACCGCCTTCCGGTACATCCGCGCCACCCGTATGCGGGGGACCTCGTCTACACCGCCTTCTCGGGATCCCACCAGGACGCAATCAAGAAAGGGATGGACGCCCTACCCGGCGATTACAGCCGCTGGGAGGTTCCGTACCTGCCTATCGACCCGAAGCATGTCGGGCGAGACTACGAGGCGATCATCAGGGTCAACAGCCAATCCGGCAAAGGCGGCGTCGCCTACCTCATGGACTTCGAGCACAATCTCGACCTGCCCCGCGGGCTTCAGGTGGAGTTCTCTAAGACAGTCCAGGCGATAACCGAGGCGACGGGAACAGAAATCAAGCCGGCGGCGCTGTGGGAGGCTTTCAGCTCGGACTATCTCGGCGATGACGCCAACATGCGCCTGCTCACAAGCGAAGTCTCCTCGGGGGAAAAAGGTACACGCGTCACCGCCCAGATCCTGCTCGACGGTCACCACGAGACGGTGCGCGGCGACGGCAACGGCCCTGTCGACGCCTTGGTAAACGGACTACGTGAGAGCCTCGGAATGCATTTGGAGGTGTGCGACTACCACGAGCACGCGCTCACGTCGGGGTCGGAGGCGAGCGCTGCCGCCTACGTATCTGTCAAAGGAGCCGACGGAGTCACTTTGTGGGGTGTAGGGATGCACTCGAGCATTCTCGACGCCACGCTTCACGCTGTGATAAGCGCCGCCGCCAGACTGCGCGATCGCAACCGCGGGTAGGATCGAGTCTTATGTCCACCATGTCAACAGACGGTCAAGCTCCGCCGCGCGGCCATGTACGGGTCATGTACCTCGGGCCGGTGGCGCCACATTGGCGGGTCGACTCCGACTTCGGTGAGCGGCCTGTCATAGAGGACTTCCGCCAGCGGGTGCTCGCTCGGCTTCTGCTCCTTCCTCCCCACGATCCCCAGTTCCGGCGCAACCGTGAGCGGGTCGTCCGCGACGCGGAACGCGAAAATCTGCTTTTGGACTGGGATCTCGGCATGCCCGACCAAGAGGGCGGCTCCTGAAGGGATGATCTCGACGGGGCGGTCATCGGTGATCGACTTCGAAGCGCCCGACCAGCACCGAGGGAGTCAGGCGGGGAAAGGCGAGCGGTACCTGAACCGGGAGCTTTCGAACCTCGACTTCAACGAGCGGGTCCTCGACATGAGCGAGCGCAAAGACATACGCCTCCTCGAACGGGTGAAGTTCCTGGCCATATACGCGTCCAACATGGACGAGTTCTTCCAGGTGAGAGTAGCCGGGCTGAAAGACCAGCTTGCGGCTGGTATCGGCACAGCTCCTGACGGACTTCCCGTCGACGAGCAGCTGCGCGCGATACGTGATGTCTCGAGCGCGCTGCTCGCGCGTCGGGTGGCCGTGCTCGACCATCTCGTCGAGCTTCTGGCGGCCACCGGGCCGACTGTGTGCAACTGGGACTCCCTCGGCGAGCCTGACCGCGCCTGGGCGCAGAAGGTTTTCGGCGAACGGATCTTTCCCGTGCTCACACCGCTAGCGGTCGACCCGGGTCATCCTTTTCCGTACATCTCCAACCTTTCCCTCAACCTGGCCGTCATCGTGAGGGACCCCGAGGGAGGGGAGCGTCGCTTCGCAAGGGTCAAGGTGCCGCCGCTTTTGCCTGGCCTTCTTGCGCTCCCCGACGGTGAGCGCTTCATCTGCATCGAACAGGTGATAGCAGCGAACCTTGCGACGTTGTTCCCGAGCATGACTATCGAGAGCTATCACGCGTTTCGCGTCACGCGAAACGCGGACCTCACCTTGGAAGATGAAGAGGCAGACGACCTCCTGCTTGCCGTCGAGATGGAACTGCGCCGACGTCGCTTCGGACGTGCCGTGCGCCTCGAGGTCGACGAGACCATGACCGAGGAGGTCCGGGCGCTGCTGACCCGGGAGCTCGACTTACAAGACGAGGACGTCTACGTCTCTCCAGGTCCACTCAACCTCGGAGTGTTGTGGCAGCTCTACGGGCTCGCGAGGCCGGATCTCAAAGACGACATGTTCGCCCCGGTCACCCCGGCCCGTCTCGGTTCGAGCAACGGCGGCGCAGTGGACGTGTTCGCAGCAATCCACCAGGGGGACATCCTCGTGCAGCACCCCTACGAAAGCTTTTCGGACTCCGTCGAGGAGTTCGTCGCTCAGGCCTCCCGTGACCCAAGCGTACTGGCGATAAAGCAGACGCTCTACCGGACCTCAGGTGACAGCGCGATCGTCAGGTCGCTCATCAGGGCCGCCGAGCGCGGAAAGCAGGTCGCGGCGATCGTCGAGCTCAAAGCGCGCGGCGACGAAGCTGCCAACATCGGTTTTGCGCGAGCCCTCGAACAGGCAGGAGTGCACGTCGTCTACGGGCTGGTAGGCCTGAAGACGCACGCCAAGCTCTCGCTGGTCGTTCGCCAAGAAGGTGACGGAATCACCCGCTACTGCCACATCGGAACAGGCAACTATAATGCCACGACGGCCCGCAGCTACGAGGACATCGGGATCCTGACATGCAATCCCGACATCGGCGCCGACCTCACTGACTTGTTCAACTACCTCACCGGCTACAGCCGCCGCGAGGAATACAGGAAGCTGCTGGTCGCGCCGGGCTCCCTCCGGCGGCGCATTCTGGCGTTGATCGAACGCGAAGTCGCCCTGGGGGAGCGCGGCCGGATCATCTGGAAGCTCAACAAC
>JAKAZH010000094.1 GCA_021815935.1 Actinomycetes bacterium | reverse complement strand
CGTCGTGCTCGACAGTTGCGCCGACGCTTCGGTCGACATCTGTTCCCGACATCGAGTGGAAACAGTCGAGGTGGGGTTCGCAAACGTAGGCCAGGCACGCCACGCCGGCGTGGAACGGGCTTTACGGCTGCCGATCCCGTTCCAATCGATGTGGATCGCCAACACTGATGCCGACTCCCGGGTCCCGCCTGATTGGCTGTCAGAACAGATCCGCCTCGCCAATGACGGCGCTGACATCGTCCTCGGCGTGGTCACCCTCACCGACGAGGTTCAGGCATCAGTTAAGCAAGTTCATCAAACGGCGTACACGCATCGCTTTCGACCCGACGGATCGCACCTCCATATCCATGGTGCCAATCTCGGCATTAGAGCCAGCACCTACCTCGAGTCTGGAGGCTTCCCGCCGCTAACCGATCACGAAGACAGAGAGCTGATCCGCCGGGCGCGGGCGCTGGGCCGAGCGCGTGTGGTCACGAGTACAAACCTCCGGGTTCAGACCAGCGGGCGAACCGAGGGACGCTGCCGCGACGGCTTCGCCCGGTTCATCGCCAACATGCCTGCATCTGTAGGACTCGCATGAGCAAGGGACTCTCGGATATTTAGATTGGAATTCTCCGTCCGCAGGCACGTCGAGTCGTCTCGGCGAACCAATGCCGCTTCCACGTCGACGGACGTGGGTATGGAGAAAATAGGCAGTCGGACGTTTAAGGAGGACAACGAGTGGCAGAGACGGGTGCAGATGTGGTGATTGGCCGTTCGAGGAATGGGAACCCGGCCCCTTTTGGCCGCCAGCTATGACCCCCCAGCTCGACTGGCGCCGCGCCCGCTTCGCCACCGTTGTCGCCCTGTCTGCTTGGGGGTTCGGCGCCTGGGTGATCCTCACTTGGACACTAACCGCCGAGCAACTCGCCTTCGGTGTCGCCATTTCCGTAGGTGTCGCCGTAGCTCTTGCTCCTCTGGGCCCTGCCCGGGGGCCATGGTGGCTGTTACACCCACGACGGCTCCCAGCCGCCGTCTGGTTGATTTTCGTCACCGCCTACCGGGTGGTGGTTGCCAATGTGAAGCTGTCAGCGCGGATCTGGTCGCCGCGCCGACCTTTGTCGAGCGGGATGATCGTTGTGGCTACCCACGAACGAAGCGACGGTGAGCTCGCCGCAGTCGGACTCATCTCCTCCCTGATCGTGGACAACCAAATCGTCGACCTGGATCGCCGATCCCGGCACCTGCAGTTCCACGCAGTGGCCGTCCCCGAAGGTGACCGAAGGGCCGCCCGCGCCAAAGTCAACGGACCGGTCGAGGTTCTGCTTGCCCCGCTGGAGAACCGCCATGGCTGACCTGTACCTTGCCGTCGCACTGGCTGAAGTAGCCATCAATGTCCTCCTTCTCATTCGCTTAGCGGTCGGGCCGACCGTGTCCGATCGCATCGTGGCTCTAAACACAATCTCCACGCAGGTGGCGCTCGCGGTCATGTTCTTCGCCGCGTACGCCGACCGCACTATCTACCTCGACGCCGCAATCTGGTTGGCATCGTTCAGTTACCTCGGAACGATCATCTGGGCCCGTTACCTGGAGCGGGGACTGCTGTGACCGAGACCGTCGTGGCCGTCCTGTCCGGGCTCGGACTTCTCTTCTCGCTGTCTGCAGCGGTCGGGATCCTCCGCATGCCCGACGTCTACTGCCGGATCCAGTGCTCCTCCAAGACCGTCACGATGGGCGTACTGCCGGCCCTCGCCGCCCTGGTCGTCGGCGAAGGGCCGATCACCACTTATGGGAGCCGAGCCCTTATCGTCGCTTTTCTCATTCTGATAATCAGCCCCACTGCGTCCCACGCGCTCGCCCGCGCCGCCTACAAGTCGGGGGTGCCCATGTGGGCTGGCGCAGTCCGAGACGAACCGCACCACGACCAGCCGAGCACAACGCGAGACGAGCGCGAGAAGTGACCGGGTTCTGGGTCCTCGACGATCTTTGCCTGGCGCTGGTGTTGGCTGCTGCTGTGATCGTCATTAGGTCCCGGAACCTCAACGGAGCGGTAATGGCCCTGTCTGCGGTGGGCACCGTCTTATCCCTCCTGTTCGTGGTCCTCGGCGCCCCCGACGATGCCCTCTCCGAGGTGGTCGTCGGCACCATCGCCCTGCCCACCCTTTACCTTATCGCCATCGGCAAGTCCCGCACCGACGTGACCGACACCGGCGATCTGGGCGAGCAATAGACCTGTGGCTGCTCAGCCTCCCAGTTCGCCGGGCGCTGGGCGACCGTCCCGGCCCGAACGCCACGAGCACGAACCCGCACACCTCCCAGTTGTCGGCGCCTTCGTCGTGATCGGCCTCGGCCTCGTGTTGGCCGTCGGCTTCGTCCACCTGCCGCGCCAGTCCGCCCCCATCCCTGCGGTGGCCCGCTATGCCCTCCAAGTGGCGCTGCCACGCTGGGGCACTACGGAGCCGGTCAACGAGGTCGTCTACGGCACTCGCGGTTTCGACACTTTCGGCGAAACCTTTCTCCTTCTCGCTGCGGTTGTATGCGTCACCCTGCTGGCCCGACCCAGAGAGCCCCGAGCAGGGTTCATCGGAGAACATGAGGCTGGCGAGAAGGAGCAAGCCGCAGACGACCCCGCCGGGGGCGGTGGCAGCTCTGAAGCTCGCAAGGCCGAGACAGCTGAGACCTCCACCGCCAACAGAGGAACCGATGCCGTCCGCGTGCTGCCCACGCCCGACTGGCAACCCCTCGGTACCCATGCCCCCGAACAGGCCCAGGCGATGACCGTCATCGTCCGCGTTTCCGCCCGCCTGACAAGCCCGCTCCTGGCCGTCGCCGGGATCTACCTGGCCGCCTGGGGCTACTCGCCGGGCGGCGGCTTTCCTGCCGGGGCGGTGTTGGCCGGGGTCGCATTGCTCGTCTACGCCGCCTTCGGCTATGCGAAAGTCGCCCGTGTGGTCCGACCAGGTGTCCTCGAACCTCTCGAACTGGCCGGCGCCTTGGCGATCATCGCCTGCGAAACCCTCGGGCTGGTCCTCAAGGGATCCTTCTCGGCCAACTGGCTGCCGCTCGCGCCACCGGGAACTATCCGCTCCGGCGGGATCCTCCAGGTTTTCTCCGCAAGCGAGCTGATCGAGGTCGGCACCGGCCTTACCCTGGCCATCTTCGCCATGTTGGGCATGACCCACGACTGGACCGCAGGAAGCGGTGACACAAACGACAAGACACCCGCCGAGCCGAGCGCAAAGCAGTGATCCTCACCAACTACCTGGCCGCTGGCAGCCTTTTCTGTCTGGGCCTGTACACGGTGCTTACCCGCCGGAACCTCATCAAGATGGTCATGGGCCTGTCCCTTATGGAGGCGTCCACCTACCTGCTGCTCATCTCTATGGCCTACCGGCGCGCATCCACCGCCCCGGTGCTGCTTAACCCCCCCGGTCATCAAACCCCCTCCCAGCTTGCGAATGGCAACGTGGCCGATCCGGTCCTGCAGAACTTCTGCCTCACCGCCATCGTCATCGGGGTCGCCGTTACCGCCGTCTTCCTTACCGTGGTTGTTCGGCTCAGCCAGCACCATCGTACGCTCGACGCAGACCGCATCCGAGACCTGCGCGGGTGACCGGCGCCGGCCTGGCCAGCCTTCTTCCTCTCGCCATCGCCATCCCCATCACCGCCGCCACCGTCGCCCCACTGCTGGCCCGGGTGTCGAAAAGGGCTGCCATTGCCGTGTGTATTGCCGCGACCACTGCCGCTGGGGTACTACTTCTGTTGATGGCTCCCACGGTCTACCGGGGCCACGAGCTCACCCACTTCCTCGGTAACTGGGCGCCGTTCTCCGGCCACGAACTCGGCGACACCCTGGCCGCGGACCCCCTGGGGCTGACCTTCGCCCTGACGGTATCGGGTGTCGGCGTCGTCCTGCTCGTCTACTCGCTCTCCGAGCTGCCCGGACTGGGCCCTCGCGAACTAGGTGGTTACGCGTGCCTGTTCCAGCTCCTTATCGCCGCGTTGATCGGAGTAGCACTCACCGCGGACATCGTCAACCTGTTCGTCTGGTTTGAAGTCGCAGCGCTTTCCTCCTACGGCCTTACCGGATTCTTCCTGGAACGCCCGATCGCCCTCGAAGCCGCCTTCAAGACTCTGGTGCTCACCAACATGGCAGGCTTCGCCGTGTTCGTCGGAGCCGCCATGATCTACTCTGACCACGGAGCGCTGAATTTCGGACAGATCCACCAAGCGCTCATCGCCCACACCACGACCGCCGACTTGGTCGCTCTCGGACTGCTGCTCATTGGCTTCGCCACCAAAGCGGGCATCATCCCATTCCACTCGTGGCTACCCGACGCCCACACCGCCGCTCCCGGCCCCGTCTCCGCCCTATTCTCCGGTCTCATGGTGGAGCTCGGCGTCGTGGTCATCGCCCGCCTCGCCCTGCAGATCTACGGGCACACTGCAAACCACGCTCTACTCGGTCTGCTCACCATCGCAGGATGTGCCACCGCCGTCCTTGGTGCCGTCCTCGCCCTGGCACAAGACGACCTCAAACGACTCCTGGCCTACGACACCGTCTCACAGATGGGCATCCTCATTGTCGGGTTTGCGACTGGCAGTGCCAGCGGGGTGGCTGGCGCCGTCTGCCACCTCATCAGTCACTCATTGTTCAAAGCCCTGCTCTTCCTCTGCGCTGGCGCTATCGTGCACGCGACCGGACTTACCAACCTGTCCGAGATGGGCGGCTTGGCCCGGCGCATGCCTGTGATCGCAGCCGCCTTCGTCGTGGGCGCGGCAGCCATTGCCGGCGTCCCGCTACTCAACGGGTACGTCTCGCTCGGGCTGATTCACGACAGCCTCCGAAATACCGACCCCGTCGCATTCGCCGTGGTGATCGTCGCGCAGGTCGTTACCATCGCGGCCCTCGCCAGAGCCGCCCATCTCGCATTTTTCCGCCCACGTCGCCAACCCTACGAAGAGCTTGCGCGTCTCCACCCCGGTATGGTCGCCGGGCTGGCCGTCCTGGCCGTCGGCTGCGTCGCATCCGGCGTCCTGGCATACCCGATACTGCACCACATCGCCGAACCTGCCGCCGGGGGACTCCTTGAACCGGCCCGCTACGCCAACGGTGTGCTGAGTGCCGGCACCACATTTGCGGTCCCGCAGGTGAAGTTTGCCTACTTCTCCGTCTTGGGCATCGCGATCTCGGTCGGTACCATCGCCGCTGGCTTGCTCGTCGCGTGGGCGTACATTCGCCGATCGGAACCCCGGCTCGTCACCTGGTTGCGTGCGATCCATAACGGATCGGCCAACGACTACGCCACTTACTTTGCTGCCGGTGGCGCGCTCACCATCGCGGCACTGATCGTCAGATGATCCAAGCGAGCATTCCCGCTGAAAGGAGTTGGGGTCGAAGTCAACTTCGGGCGTTCACGACATATTCCATCAAGAGCGAGTGGGAGGCGTCCAGCTCGGTCGGTCCGGGACCTCAACTGCCGCCGCCACGGCCAGCAGCGTCCGCTCCGAACCCGGACGTCCGATGATTGTGAGACCGACTGGCAGCCCGGCGGCCAGTCCCACGGGCACGCAGGCGATAGGCCAGCCGGCGATAGCGGGGGCCATAGTCGCCGGTGAAGCGCTTGCCGGGTGGCCGCCGAGAAGCAGATCCGACTTCCACGCCGGACCCATATAAGGAGCCACGAGCACATCGGCGCAGGCCATGGCCGGCTCGAGGACCGAGTCGTGTGCCCAGGACAGGTTGCGCCGCCGGGCGTCTCGGTAGGTTTTGCCGTCTCGACCACCAAGAGCAAGGGCCTGCTCGAACAACTCGTGGCCGAACCAGGCCATCTCGACGTCGGCGTGGCCGTCCTCGTAGGCCACCACCTCGGCGAGGGTCTGAGGGCCGCCGGCGCCGCGGGTGGGGAGGTAAAGATCTAGGGCGTCTTTCAATTCGCACAACAGAACAGTGAGTTCGTCCTTCTCCGTCTTGACTGTCGGCTCGGAGGGGCGGACGTCGACGGTGGGGAGGCCGAGGGAGCGGATCCGCTCCACGGTCTCCTCGAAGAGCGAATCGGTCGTCGGATGCCCCGTTCGCCACGTCGTCGCCACTGCGACCCGGATAGACGAAAGCGGTGGCGGTTCGCCGTTAGCCTCCGCTGCCCCGGTTAGGACGTCGAGTAAGAAGCGCACGTCGGCGGCGGTCCTGGCCATTGGTCCGGGGCTGTCCTGGCTGGGGCTGATCGGCACGACCCCGGCTCTCGGCACGGCGCCCACCGCCGGCTTGATACCCGCCACCCCATTGAGCGAACAAGGACAGCAAATGGATCCGTCGGTCTCGGTGCCAATAGCGAGTGGTGCCAGCCCGGCGGCCAGGGCAGCGCCGGAGCCGGACGAGGAACCGCCGGCGTTGCGGTCGAGTGCCCACGGGTTTGCGGTGAGACCGCCGACCGCCGACCAGCCGCCGGTCGACCGTGGAGATCGGATGTTGGCCCACTCGGACAGGTTGGTGGTGCCGAGTATGACGGCCCCGGCCTGACGCAAACGCGTCACGAGAGGGGCGTCGGATGCGGGCGGGCGTTCGAGCAGACTGGTCGAACCTGCGCAGGAGGGAAGGCCGCTCACCTCGATGTTGTCCTTGACGAGGACCGGGATGCCTTCAAGCGCAAGACGGTCGGAGGAGATGGCTCGCCGGCGGTCGGACGCCTCCGCTTCTGCGAGGGCCCGGTCGGACGCGGCGATCACCGACCGGAGAGCGGTGGGGGTTCGGGGCCGGTCGAGTTCCGCGATGCGTTGAAGGAGGGCCTCGACCAGGGCTACGGAGGTCAGCTCACCCGAGGAGAGGCGGTCCTCGATTTCGGCGACCCCCAGGTAGGCGAACTGCGCCGTGTCCGGTGAAGGATCTGAAACCATGGTGCGACTCTAGGACGCCAGGTCGGCGAACGTCGTAGGCCATCCGCTGCGACGACCTCCCCGCTTCGCGCCCTCCGAACCGGTGTCAGCGGCGGTCGCCTGCTGGGTGGGTGCGGTGGTGTCAACGGTTCGCCAGCCACCACTTTCCAGCGGGGGTTAGCTGGAGAACGCCTCCGGCTAGGCATTCCTCTCGGAAGATGTCCAACTCGATC
>JAKAZH010000093.1 GCA_021815935.1 Actinomycetes bacterium | reverse complement strand
ACGTGACCCTCGAACCAGCCGCCTGACCGCGAGACCGGCCAAGACCAGGCCGACCCAACCGTCGCGCCAACACGCCGTTCTCGACACTCACGGTTCATTCTCGTTTCAGCGACTTCACCGACCACAACGAGCGGACCGGCACGGTCCGCTGCCCCGACCTGCTCGGGGCTCTCGTCGCCAAAGCCGCAGCGACAACCATCCCGGTGCGGGACAACCCGGACAGAGACTGGCAGGATGCCGCCCTTCTGCTCAGCGTGCTCGCCGACCCTCTCGGAACGGCGGCGCGCCTGAACAAACGAGACCGCCAGCACCTCGACCGGCTCCGGCCGCTTCTCGGCACCTCCCATCGCGGATGGGAGAACCTGAGCGGAGAAGCTCGCCAGCGGGCCACGGCCGCCCTGTCCTTCCTGATCGACTGATCGACTGGCTGCCGCAGCCCCGCATCCCCGCTGGCGGGCGAGACCCGGACGAGGGGGGCTCGAAGGCGAGCCGATCGCCGACTCGGTATCGATAGTTGCGGTGGCAACAGAAGTGGATGCGTGCGTATTCTGGGCGGGGGCTGCGTTTCTTCGGCAGTCGTGTCCGGACAAAAGCGGCTCTTCGGAAACGAGCGGGGCCTGCACGATCCCAACGCCCCGACCGGGGAGAACACGGCTTCAAGGAGGAAGATCGAGAGTGAGCGCTGCCCTCCAGCTCCCACCTCGTTCCTCCGTGCGAGCCTGCCTCCCGAGGTCAGCCGCCTAGTGCGACGAGCCTTCGGGGGGCGGGACCCCCGCGTATTCCGATGAGCCGGGTCGACCCTATACGGTCACCTCGGGGTATGACGGAAGGTGTTGACGTCGACTACAACGGATTAGAGGCGGGGAACCCTAGCTCAACGGCCATGTGGCCAGGACCCGATGCCTGAACGCGGGGGGACGACGACACAGGACGGGGTCCACTACCAGAACTCGGTCGCCGTCCTTGCGATGCTCGACATGCTCGACATGCACCCAGCGCCTGCTCACTTGCGCGTCACGGACGTCCGAGTCGAGGCACCCGAGCAGGTCGACGACATCGTCATCCGACACGCAGACGCCACCGCGATCTACCAAAACGTCAAACTTGAGCTCCCCCGGGGCGAGGTATGGGACAAGCTGTGGAAGCAGCTCGGCGCACAGCGCACCAGCCAAGGCTTCCTTGAGAACGACAGAATCCAGGTCGTCGTCGCCAACTCGACGCAGCTGTTCCAGGACTGCGTCGAGATGTCCAGCCGGACTCAGGCCGAAGACTTGGACGAGTGGGTAGGGCGCCTTACCAATCGGCACGTAATTGTTCTCAACGGCATAGTCCAACAGGTCGGATCACGGCATGCGGCCCTGGCGATCTTCCAGCGCACCACCTTCCTGCAGTGGTCGCGAGACCACGTCCAGGCCGAGTTCAACCGCCGCCGCCTCGCAGCCGGAGGACCAGCCGAGCTGCCCAGCACTCTTCGCGACATCGTCAGCGGAGGCGCGAGGCACCGAGCCCACTATCGCGCCGGGCCGCTACGCCGCCGGCTGGCACTCGAACACAACGTGCACCTAGTCGAGCCACCCGCGTGGGGACTGGCTGCCTACCGCGAGGCGATCAAGAACCAGGGGATCATCGCGATCCCCGGGACCGGCCGAAGCGGAACCGTAGAAGAACTCTTCGTCTGGCCCGCAGCACGTGACTTCCAAGCCGACAGCCTTCGAGGCTTCGAGGACGAAGACCCCGGCTACTGGCGCGAACCACCCCGCGACCGCGTAGACTTGGGCGACTTCCCACGACCGGAGTTAGACCGCGTCGTCGTCGTCGCCGGACCCGGCTACGGCAAGTCCGCCCTGCTGACAGCAATGTCCAGCAGACTTACACAGGGCCCGTTCGTCCCTGTCGAGATCCCGCTCGCTCTGCTGGCAAAAGGCGGCACGAACGTGCTCTTGTTCCTCGAGCAGCACCTCGCCGACGAGTACGGACTTGCCGCCGACTGGCGACGCCTGGCGGAGCAGGGGCTGCTCGTGCTTCTCTACGATGGTCTCGATGAGATCCCGGCCAGCGACCGGACACTCGTGCTGCAACGCATCGCCCGCTTCTCGTCGCTCTTCCCGCACTGTCCGTGGCTCCTGACAGCACGCGACCCAGCAGTCGTCAGTGGCCTCCCCGACGCCCGACAGGTGGAACTGACGCCCCTGTCCGACCAGGAAATTATCTCCTTTGTCGCCGTTATCGCCCGCCAACTCGACGACATCAACGCGTCGGACTTCGTGAACCGGCTGAGGCAGTACCCGGACCTGAACCGCCTGGCACGCATCCCGCTATTCCTGTCAATGCTGCTCGCGACGACGGAGACGCACGAGCTCGAACCGATGAATCGCTCAGACCTCATCGAGGGGTACCTCAAAACACTCATCGCACCGGCAGAGCACAAGATCGTCACAGACGGGCTGCCCGCCCCATCGCTCCGCACCATTGCCCAGGACATCGCATACCGGAAGATCGAAGCACAAGAAATCGGCGTCAGCGAGACCGAGGTCCGAGACGTCATCGCCCAGCACACGCCGGACGCGGAAGCCGCCGACCGGATCTTCCAGCTCCTTCGGAGCAACGGCATCCTCACGGCGCAAAGCACGGTCCGGCTCCGATTCCCTTACCCGATCGTTCAGGAATACCTGGCCGCCTGCCATCTTCTAGAGCGCGAATCAGACTCGCTCAGCACCCGCATCGACAACGCCATCAGCCGGCCTTGGGCTCAGGTGATGCAGTTTGCGATCGAACGCCACCCCAATCCAGAACCCCTCATACAGGAGATCCTTGAACGAGACGATGACGCCTTCAAGACTGGACTGCGACTCGTCGGACGCTGCGTCGCAAACGGGGCCACCGTCACGGCGGCGACGCGCCACATCATCGGCCAACGGCTCGTCACAGCCTGGAAGACGACTCCGACACGAGCCCGCGAAGCGATCGGTCGTCTCCTGTGCGACGGGTTCACCCAGGACAACCTCGACCAGCTCCACAAGGCCGTCCACAAACATTGGCTGCAGAACTCGGGCGCCGGAGACATCGTCACCAAGATCAATGACCCCGAGCTGACCCTCAGCGTGCTGTCCTCCTTAATCACAGAAGACAGAACGGCCTTCAAGGTCTACCGATCGCTTCGGCCAGCCATCGAGCGAGTCCAAGTTCGCGCGCTCGAGGTCGTCCGCGACCTGATCCTGGCAGCAGAAGACGAGGAAACACGGGATGCCCGATCCTCCGCACTAAGTAACTTCCCGACCCACCCGGACCTCGCACCCGCCGCGTTGGGGCTTGCCCGGAACCCCGAGATCCCCTTGGAAGGCCGTCTACGCGCCTACGCCCTGCCAGCAGGTTCGCTCGAAGCCGATGGAGCAGAACTCCTGCACTCGGCGCTCGTGGAACACGCGCCCAGACCGAGCTTCGCCGCCACTCGCCTACTGTCGAGACTCGAAGATCCGCAGCAGTACGTCGAAGACGCCCTCCACTCCGACGCCTTCACCCAAGAGAGGAAGCTGGCGCTCGTCCAAACCCTCACCGACGTCGCCCCGGATGCGGCAATCAGGGGAGCTTTTGTCGCTCGGCTCCGAGACGGACTCGACGAGACCGAAATCGAACTGCGCTCCGCCCTTGACATCGTGGCGGCGGCAGCGGGCGACGAGACAGCCTTCGCTCGCCTCGTCTCGGACATAGACAAAAACCCGGTCAACCAC
Organism: Actinomycetes bacterium; assembly: GCA_021815935.1. Next base: position 3,404 of record JAKAZH010000093.1, on the reverse strand, counting down.
GTCAGCATGACCGTCTCCCTGTTCGGCCACTTCCGAGGTCCACACCTGGCAGAGGAAGCCGCCGAGCGGACCCGGGCACGCTTCACCGGCCCCGACGATCGGGTTCGCATGAGCCGTGCCGCAGTCACGGGCATGCTCTACAAGTTCGAAGTCTCGTTCGGCTTCGGTGGGATCCTTCACGCCGCTCAACCGCACCCCGGCATCCAGCCCTGGATGACGCTCGTGGAAGACTGGTCAACCAGCTCGGATCTGACCGACCTGCAACAAGTCGACGCCCTGACAGCCGCAAGCCGACTCGGCGCTGAAGAGGCTCGCAGTCAGCTGGAGCGGCTAGTCAAAGGGATCAGCGACCCGAACGAACCGAAGTGGAACGACGGCAGTTCGCTGGGAGCGACCCTCGACCATGCGATCACCGAACTTCGGCGGCGTCAGCCACTCCTCGACAAGGACCTTCTCGACCGACTCATCCGCGCGAACCAGATCAACCTCGTGACGGGTGGCATCAACGCCATGAGCGCACACGGCGACCGCGACGCCTTAGAACGCCTCCTCGCCGCGCATCGGGAGAACCCCGACTGGCACGCGAAGAACGAGCTGGCGAACGCCATCGAGCTGCTCTCCGCGAAGCTCGGCCGCGTCATCCGCCTGGTCACCGGTCACTACGAGCTGCTCGACGCAGCGGAAGACTCCTAAATCAGGTCGAGACACCCCTCCGCGCGCGCACCCGATACCGCGGTTATCTGAAGCAAATCGAGCGTGCGCTCGAAGGAGCCAGCCCGACACTGCGGCTGGTGACATAACGACTCATCGGCGCTAGATAGTTTCATCCCCTTGTTAGCGGTATGACTGTCTGATCAGCCCTGGGTGGGGGCTGGCAGTGCTGTTTGGGGATCGCCTGGCGTGGTGATGGTGGCCGGTGACCGGCGAGGATGAGCGGTCCTTATTCGCGAGGGACCCCTCCCGTCGAAGTTGGTCGCTCTGCCGGGAGGGGTCCAAGGTGGTGGTGCCACCCGTGGCCATCGTATGGCCCTGTCAGCTGTCAGTCGATGCGTATGCCCTGTCGGGCCGTCGGGTCGGTGCGCCGCGTCCTGATTGCCCGTCGTGTCAGGTGCCGATGGGTTGGTGGTCGGGGTATTGGCGTCATGTCCGGGCCGATGAGACGTGCCAGAAGGTGTTCATCCCCCGGGTTCGCTGCCGAGGCTGCGGGTCAAGTCATGCGCTCCTGCCTGCGTTTTTACTCCTCGGACGCCTGGACACCGTCGAGACGATCGGGGCGGTGATCGTGGAGGTGGCGGCCGGCGGCGGGGTGCGTCCGGCGGCCCGGCGCGTCGATGTGCCCTATACGACGGCGCGAGGATGGTGGCGGCGGTTCCGTCAGCGGGCGGAACGTCTGGCCGTGGCGATCGCGGCGGCGGCAGTGGATTTGGGCGGCGTCACCGTCGGCCCGGTCGCTCACCTGGAGGGGTGGGCGTTGGCGGCGATGACCGCGGCTTGGCAAGCCGCCGCGGCCCTGCCGGGTTGGGCTGCGTTGGGGCCGTGGCGGTTCGTGGGTTCGGTGAGCGGCGGGAGGCTGATATCGACCAACACGAATCCACTCTCGATCGTGATCGGCAGACGTCGTTTCATGCCTCCGGCCCCTTGAAAGTCGAGGGGAACCCCGAGGAGGACAACGACGTTGGAGACCGACATGGCGGAGAAGATCGCCTTGCACCGATGGGCGGTGATCGCCGAGGCCACCACTGACCGGCTGAGCCCGGCCGAGCGCGGAGCGCTGGTCCGGCGAATCGCGGATGGAACCCATTCCCATCCCGATTGCAGCAGTCGCCACTACAGCCGGGCCACGATCGACCGGTGGATCCGGGCCTATCGCAAGGACGGCCTGGCAGGTTTGCGGCCGTCGGTGCGTTCCGATGCCGGAACGGTCCGGGCCCATCCCGAACTGGCCGAAGAAGCCGCCGCCCTGCGGTTGGAGTTGCCGGCCCGTTCGGCCGCGCAGATCGCCACCATCTTGTTCCATCGCCACGGCGTGGTCGTGTCGGAACGCACTGTGCGCAACCAGCTCCGCCGACGCGGTCTGCACCGAGAGGCGCTGGAGGCGGAACCGAAGACCTTCGGCCGTTACGAGGCGGCCCGGCCGAATGAGCGGTGGATCACCGACGTGCTGGTCGGCCCCTGGGTCCCATATCCCAAGACGACGGCGTCGGTGCGGGCGAAGTTGTTCCTGATCGTCGACGACCATTCGAGGTTGTTGGTCGACGGGACCTTCTACGCCTATGAGAACACCCGCTCCGGTCAGGACTTGTTGCGCCGGGCCATCGTTCACCGGGGTGTCCCCGAGGTCCTCTACGCCGATAACGGGGCACCGTTCAAGAACGCCTGGCTGGCCCGCACCTGCGCCGTGCTGGGTGTCCGCCTGGTCCATTCCCAGCCCTACAGCCCTCAAGGCAGGGGCAAGCAGGAACGGCTCAACCGTTATATCCGCGACGCCTTTCTCACCGAGGCCACCCATGTCGGCATCGACACCCTCGACACGCTCAACGACCTGTTCACCGCGTGGGCCGAGCAGGTGGCGAACCGGCGGATCCACGCCGAGACCGGCGAGGCGCCGATCGAACGGTTCGAAGCGGCCGGGCCACCCAAAGCCGCCGACCCCGACCGGCTTCGAGAGGCGTTTCGCTGGTCGGTGATCCGCAAGGTGACCCGCACCGCGACGGTCCCGTTGGAGGGCAACCAGTATTCGGTCGACCCGGCCCTGGTCGGACGGCGCGTCGAGTTGCGCTACGACCCCGAAGACCTCACCCGTCTCGACGTGTTCTACGAAGGCAAACCGGCCGGAGTGGCCGTCCCGTTCGTGATCGGCCGTCACACCCATCGGGCCGTGCCCCAAGCCGCCCGGCCCGCACCAACCCCGACCGGTGTCGACTTCTTGGGCCTGGTCGCCGCCGCTCATGAAGAAGCCGCCGGGACGAACATGAAGATCGATTTCACCCAGCTGGCCATGTTCGAAACCCCCGACCAGGAGGCCCGGTGAGCCGGGCGCCGTGGGTGGCCCACTTCGGGCTCAAGCGCACCCCGTTCGGCAAGTCGATCCCGGCCAAGGACCTCTACAACCGGCCGGCCCATCAAGAAGCCATCGCCCGCATCAACTTCTGTGTCGTGGAGAACGCCCTCGGCGTCGTCACCGGTGACGTCGGCGCCGGCAAAACCGTGTCCGTCCGGGCCGCGGTGTCCGCTCTCGACCCGACCCGACATCAGATCATCTACATCTCCAACCCGGCCTTCGGCACCCGCGGCCTCTACGTCACCATCGTCAGAGCCCTGGGTGACACCCCCCGCTATCAGCGGGCCGAGCTCATGGTCCAAGCCGCCGACCTTCTCGCCGCCGAAGTCGCCGAACGCCACCG
>JAKAZH010000092.1 GCA_021815935.1 Actinomycetes bacterium | reverse complement strand
GCCGACGAGCTCTTCGAGAAGATCCTCTAACGTTACCAGACCGGCGGTCCCTCCGTACTCGTCGACGACGATTGCGATGTGGAACTTGCCGGCCTGCATCTCGCGCATCAACTCCGAGACACGTTTGCTTTCGGGCGTGAAGTTGGCACCTCTCATCACCGCCGCCACTTCGGTCTCGCCGCTCCCCTCCCGCTCGGCGCGCATCAGATCCTTGACGTGGACGACGCCGACAATGTCGTCGATGCCTTGCGTGTAGACGGGAATTCGGGAAAAGCCGACAGGTATCACGACGTCGAGCACCTGTGTGATGCGCGAGCTTGAGTCCACCGAGATCATGTCAGGTCGTGGGACCATCACTTCCCTGACGACGGTGTCACCGAAGTCGATTATCGAATGGATGAGCGTAGCTTCAGAGTGTTCGATCACATCCTCGTGAGCCGCCTCGTCAGCCAAAGCACGCAGCATCTCGTCTGAGGTGTACGGACCGGATTTGATGCCCTTACCTGGCAGGAGCCCGTTTGTAACGGCTATCAGTGCCCTCGCGGTCCAGCCGATAGGGGCAAACGCCACGAGGAGGCGGATCGCGGGAGCCGCAAAAAGCGCTGCCCTCTCCGGGCGTTCCACAGCCCAGGTCTTCGGTGCGAGCTCAGCCACGACGAACACGACGATCACTTCGAAAGCGGTCGCCGCCACCACGCCGAGACCTCCGAGAAAGTGCTCGGCGAGTACACCGACGAGGGTAGCGGCCACCAGCGTGCAAAGCTCGAGGCTGAAGAGCACCACCGGCAGGACCTTGTCGATCTGCTCCACGAGGCGCAGCACCGTCTGAGCTCCGCGCCGTTTCTCCTCGACTAACGCCACCGCCTTCACTTTCGAGACTCTCGTGAGTGAAGTCTCGGCCATGGCGAGAAAACCGGTGAGGGCGATCAGTACTACCACGAGCGCGAGCAGTGCCGCGTCCGCGCCGTCGAAAGCGGTGACGGCGACCAGTCCTGGAGGTTTCAAGACGACCCTTCGGCTCCCGACGCTGCGTCGTCGAGCGTCCCGTCGGCACCTGCAATGCCGCCGGCTCCCGGCGACCCTCCGCCACCCGGCGACCCGCCAGTTGCTTGCGTCGAGTGATGGCGGCCGAGAAGCACCTTCTCTTTCGCCTCCATCGCTTCAGCCTCGTCGGGCTCCTCGTGGTCGTGACCGAGGAGATGCAGCAGTCCGTGAACCAGCAGGAGGGCTATCTCGTCGTCGTATGTGCCGGCGTGTTCGGGCGCATTCTTGTTTGCAACAGACGGGCATATGACGACGTCGCCTAGAAGGCTGGGCAAATCGTCGAGCGAGCCGGCGAACCCCGGCCCACTTCCTCCGGAGTCGGGGGAGCGGCCGCCTTCGACGGGTTCGTCGTCTATCGGGAACGCCAAAACGTCTGTCGGCCCCTCGCGCGACAGGAACCGTGAGTTCAGATCGGCGATGGTGTCCTCGTCGACGAACAGTACGGACACCTCCGTATCGCCTCTCACCCCTTCGTCGGCAAGGACCGCCTCAGCAAGCGCAACCCACCTCATGGTCTCGACAGGAAAATCCGACTGCTCGTCAGCAACGAACACGGACGCAGGCAATCTCTTTCTCCTTGACTCAAGCCCGCACAGAAGCGGGCTGGCTCACACTCGACCCGGTCGTCGAAGCAGTGCCGACAACGTCCCGGTCCGCCTTCGCCTTGCCGTCTGCTTCCTTGGTAGTGCGAATCTGGTTCTCCGCGGCGTCGTAGGCACCCACAATGTCGGCCACTATCCTATGGCGAACCACGTCACGCCGGCCCAACCTGACCCACGCCAGCCCGTCGATTCCCGCCAAAGTCCGCTCTAGCCCGGTGAGCCCGGATCTTCCGCCCGGCAGGTCGACTTGGGTGTCGTCGCCGGTGACAACCACCTTGGAACCGAAGCCGATCCGGGTCAGGAACATCTTCATCTGCTCCGGCGTCGTGTTCTGCGCCTCGTCGAGGATGATGAAACTGTTGTTGAGCGTCCGTCCTCTCATGTACGCCAACGGCGCCACTTCGACGGTGCCGACTTCGAGGAACCTCCTCGATGTCTCGGTCCCGAGCATGTCGTACAGGGCGTCATAGAGCGGCCGCAGGTACGGATCCACTTTCGCCATGAGATCGCCGGGGAGGAAACCGAGGCGTTCGCCTGCTTCGACCGCAGGGCGCGTCAAGATGATGCGGTCGACGAGCTTCGCCTGAAGAGACTGGATCGCCAGCGCGACGGCAAGGTAACTCTTCCCGGTACCCGCAGGCCCAACCCCGAATGTCACGATGTTGTCTCTTATCGCGTCGGCGTAGCGCTTCTGCCCGCTCGTCTTAGGCCGGACAGAGCGGCCACGCGAGGATTTGAGCACCTCCGAGGAGAGAACTTCAGATGGCCGCTCGTTTGCGCGGACCATGTCGATCGTCCGCGCGATCATCTGGGGATCGACCGGTTGACCTTGCTCGAGGATGAGTCGCAGCTCGTCGAAAAGCCGTCCTGCTGTCTCGGCATCGTCGCCGTCGATTGTGAACTCGTTACCTCTGGCGTGAATCGACGTTCCGGCGAAAGCGTCCTCGACCAGGCGAAGGTTCTCGCTCAGCGGCCCGACCAGTCGGGGCATCAAATGGTTGGGGATGGTGACCGTTACCGTCGCAGGCACTTCAATACTCTGTCTCTCCTACCTTCATGAAAGCTCCACGGCTGTGTTGCTGCACCTCGGACAAAGCGATAGTCCGATCTCAACGGGCTGCAAGCCGGATCGGCTCGACGCCGGGTGGCCAGCCCATCTGTTGTCCCCCGAGGACGTGCATGTGAAGATGGCCGACGCTGTTGAGCGCGTGCTTTCCTACATTGAATACCAAACGGTAGCCGTCCGAAGCGATCCCGAGTGACTCGGCACCCGCCCGTGCAGTCGTGAACATCTCTGCGAGGATCTCACCGTGGTCGGCACCGACAGCTGCCGCATTGTCGATGTGACTTCGAGGTATCACCAGGAAATGCACCGGGGCCGCAGGATTCAGGTCGAAGAAGGCGTATGTGCGCTCCGTCGAGGTCACCTGCTTTGATGGTAGGTCTCCGGTGAGGATTCGGCAGAAGATGCAGGACTCCACGAGGTCACACTACTCTCGCCTGAATGCCGCTCGAAGACGGCCCACAGGAACCCGGATCGTCCCCCGTGGACGACCTTCTCAGCCACCTCGGGGCGTGGCGAGCGCTCCAGGGCGTGTCCGATGCTGCCGCAGGCAGAGCGCGCACCCGCGAGCTTCTCGCGCAGTCAGCGAGCGTGGGCACCTGGGTCGGGCTGCTCGTAGATCTTGCAGAAGGATCGACTCCGATCTTGGCGACAGCGGGAGCCTTCGAGGTCTCCGGGAGGCTGGTCGGAGTCGCCAAGGACTTCGTCACGGTGGAGGCAAGCAACGGCCGGCCCACGCTAGTCAGGATCGAAGCTTTGACCTCGATCAGGCGAGGCGCCCGCAGCACAGAGGATCGACGAGGACGACCGGCCGGTAGCCGTACGGCCACGCCCGACGTGAGTTTCGCCGCCGTGCTCGACCTGCTTTGCTCGGAATGCGCCCCGGTGGCCATCAGAACGTCGTCAGCCGCCATTCGGGGAATCCTCGACTCCGTGGGCGAAGACGTGATAACTGTTCGAGGGTCGATCCGGGGTCCGACCACCCATATCCGAATGGGCGCAGTCGTCGCCTGCGAAATATGCTGATAATCGCCCTTGGTACATCGATGGCGGCGGCCGGCTAGCACAGGCCTAGCAGCCCACTTCGTCGTTAGTCGTCCTGGAATACGGGGGTCGCCTCCTCGGTTTCGACGTCCTCTCGCGCTGCGCGGGGCTTCGGTTCGGGATAGAGGTGCTCCAAAGTACCGGGCTCGATCTTCATCCGTGAAATGAAGTCGGTGATGTCTGTCGCCTGCACCCTTATGACACGACCCATCTTGTAAGCGGGAAGCTGCCCTTCATCGATGAAGCGGTAGAGAGTCCTCAAGGTCACTCCCAGCCGGTCACATGCTTCGCGCGTTCCGAGCCACTCGATTGTTTCGCTCATGCTCCAATCCTACCTACAAATTAGACAAGAAGGTGGTTTCTCGATAGATTTCATGGCTAGTGCGGTGGCTGCCCACAGAGTATTCCGCTCGACGGCACTTCCTAGGGCGCTCCCCGGTGCGCCCTCACAAGTCGGCGTCCCAGGCCTCCGAGCCGACCGCACCTGCACCGGCAGCGGGCGTCCTCTCAGGCCGACGGTCGCGTCGCGTGAACTCCCGGGCGCTCCTCGGAGGGCTCCTCGTGAGTGCTGCCGGTGTCGCCGTCTTCGCATCAGTGCTATCAGGCACCGGCGCAAAGAGCAGGGACTACGTAGTCGCAGCCCGCTCGCTCCCAGCGGGCAGCATGATCGACTCGTCGGAGCTTTCCGTAATAGCCCTTGCGCTACCGCCCTCAGTGGCCGGCCAGGCCTTCACTATCGCCACATCCGTGGTCGGCCGAACGCTTGCCGGCCCGGTCCACGCGGGACAGCTGATCGAGTCCTCGATGCTCGATGCGCGCACCCCGACCCGCCGCCCCGTCAGCATCGCAGTCAACCCCGATTCGTTGCTCGGTCTGCTCCCCGGAGAGCTCGTCGACGTCCTGTCCGCCTCGCCGGTCGTCTCTAGTGTAACGGCGCAGCCGGCCGGCACAGGTGCATCGACATCGCAGCCTGCAGGCTCGTCGCAGGCAACCGCGTCGCCTCAGGCGCTTCCGGCGACGGTCATCATGCGTGGCGCGCTTCTCATCTCGGTCGGCCATGCGTCGTCGGGCCTTGCCGGGACTTCAGGCGGACTGATAGACGTGACACTCGGCGTGTCCGACCTGAGCGAGGTGGAGCTCCTCGTGGCATCCTCGCAGCGCTCGAACGTCGAGCTGGTGCTGGCCGAACCTTCAGATGGTGTCGGCCCAGGTGCGGGCGGCTAGCCGTGGCCTCCTCTGGGAGCGAGCGCTACGTCGTTTTGGGTCTCGCCCCGGCGCGCTCGGAGTGGTTCGACGCCTTAGGCCAGTGGGCGATGTCCGCGACGATCCCGGCCGAGTTCATAAAGTGCGTGTCCGCAGACGAGGTGAAAGCCCGGCTCGCTACGAGTCGGATGCACTCGGCGGTGGTAGTCGACGCATCCTCCCACGGTTTCGATCGCGATCTAATCGACGCCAGCTCGCGGGCATCCGTACCGGTGATCGTCGTGGCGAACGATCACGCGCCTCGATTCTCCCTCGGCGATCTCGGTGTTTCCGCTCTGCTGACGCCGGCGTTCAGCCAGGCAGAGTTACTTGACGCCTTGGAGGCCCACTGCGTGGCGCTCGGGCGAGGCGACAACCTCCCTCCGATCGTCGACGAGTGGACCGAGTCGCTCTGGTTCGGCCAACTCGTCGCCGTGTGCGGGCCGGGAGGCACGGGCGTATCGACCGCAGCCGCAGCACTCGCTCAGGGATTCGGGTTTGACGCTCGCTACGGCGGCCAGGTACTTCTTGTCGACGCAGCGCTGTGCGCCGAGCAGGCGATGCTGCACGACACCTCGGACCTCGGGCCCGGCCTGCAGGAGCTGGTCGAATGCCATCGCCTCGGGCGACCCGGACCCGACGAGATCAAGAAACTTACCTTCGAAGTTCCGAGCAGGAGATACCGGCTGATGCTCGGCCTTCGCCAGCCAGAAGCGTGGGTCGCCCTTCGGCCCAGGGCGACCGACGCCGCCATATCGGGTCTGCGTCGCAGCTTCCAAGTGGTCGTCGCCGACGTTACGGGCGATGTCGAAGGTGAGAGGGAATGCGGCTCAGCGGACGTCGAGGACCGCAACCATCTCGCAAGGTCGCTGACAACGCAAGCCAACGTGACAGTAGTCGTCGGCACGGCAGGTCTGAAGGGAGTCAGCTCGCTGGCGGGCCTCATACGACGCCTTGTGCGTTCCGGCGTGGAACAAGACCGCATCCTCGCAGTCGTCAACCGCGCTCCCCGCCATCCGGCGAGCAGGGCGGAGTCCTCGCGCGCTCTGGCAAAGATCCTCGCAGCGTCTGCCATCGAGCTTCCGCTCGCCTCGCCGCTGGCGCTGCCCGAGCGAAAGGTCGAGGACGTTTTTCGTTACGGGGGCCTTTTTCCTGACGCTCTGGTCCGGCCGCTCACCCAGGCGGTGGATGCGCTTGCAAGCCGGGTAGCCGATACCGGCCGACCTCTGGCGTCGCCAGAGCGAGTTGTTCCAGGCGCGCTTGGCACGATATCCGACTGAAACCTTGGTTCAAAAAAGGGTCAGCTCTTCAGCCCTGAGGCCCTTCAACTCGTCGTAGTCGACCTCCACGCAGCGGATGCCGCGGGCGGTCGCGAGGACGCGGGCTTGCGGCTTGATGTGTTGCGCAGCGAGAATTCCGCGTACCGGGCTCAGCCGGCCGTCGATGTCCAAGCGCTCCAGGTACCGGCACAGCTGCTCCACACCGTCGATCTCGCCCCTTCGTTTGATCTCCACGGCCACAGCCCTCCCGTCCGCATCCCGGCAGAGCAGGTCGACGGGTCCTATATCGGTCGGATACTCCCGCTTGACCAGTCGCATACCATCCTCGAGCGTCGTCGGATCCGCTGCGAGAAGCTCCTGCAGGTGCGCCTCGACTCCGTCCTTGCGCAACCCTGGCTCGCTGCCAAGGGCCTGCGTTGCGTCGAGATGCACCTCGTCGAGGGTGATCGTGAGCGTCTCGCCTTTGGAGTTGGTGAAGGTCCAGGTTCCGTCTCTTTCGGTCATCGTGCACGGGGGTGTCATCCAGTTGAGCGGCTTGTAGGCACGGTCGTCGGAATGTACCGACACAGACCCGTCCGCCTTGAGGATTATGAGCCGGACCGCTGGAGGCAGATGGGCAGAAAGCCGACCGGCGTACTCGACCGAACAGGTGGCCACCACGAGGCGCATCCCGCCATTGTGTCTCACCGGGTTTTCAGGTGTGACCGCTCGAGGGGAGGGCTGTTCCATCTGGCGCAATCTGCCGATACAGACAGAGATGGTGTCTCCCGATGCTTCACCCGGATTGTTCGGCGGCTGGGGTCTCCCGCTCCAGCCTGTTCGACCCCATACCTCGATCGAAAGGTTCCGGGTAGGTCCTCCGCCCGCCCC
>JAKAZH010000091.1 GCA_021815935.1 Actinomycetes bacterium | reverse complement strand
GATCGACGGGGCGAACCGCAACGACTCGGCCATGCTCGCGCCGACGCTCGACGATGCGCAGAGCCTCTGGCTGCTCGGTGAGATCGAGACGATCTGGCTCGATCGCGGCTACGACTCCGCCGCGACGGGAGAGCGCCTCGCCGAGCGCTCGATCGACGACGCGATCATCGCGAAGAAGCGCAAGCGGGGTACCAAGGAGCCGAAGACGAACCAGCCGATTGGGCTTCGCTGGCCGGTCGAGCGGACCAACTCGTGGCTCTCGAATTTTGGCCAGCTTCGCCGAAACACCGATCGAAGGACGATCCACCGCGTCGCCCAGCTGAGCCTGGCGGTCGTGTTCATCATCACGGCGAAGCTGATCGACTGGAGAAACCGCTGGTCACCGGCCACGGCACCAATCCGCTGAGCCTCTAAGCGAAGGATTTCGTGACTCCACGGGTCATCGGGGCCGTAGGGTCGGGCCAGGCGGAGCACGACTCCGGTTCCTCCACGCTGCTAGTGGTCGGTGATCGCCTGCTCAGCGCGGAGAGCGTGCTCGGTTGCAGCGTTGGCGCTGGTGGGCCAGTCCTCGTTCAACCAGCGGTCGCCTCCGTCGCAGTAGAGGGCGGCGGTCGAGCGTTGGATCCATCGAGTGGTGGGGGCGTCGGCGAACGCTCGGCTCAGTTCGCTGAGCTTTGCGGCTCGGCGTCGTCGGGCCGAGCGGTCCAAGAGGGTCCCCAATACGCCGCGCGGCTTGCCGAGGACCGGTTCGAGGCTGACGACGGCGTCGTGGTCGGCGATAGCGCTTCGCAGCGCATCGGGATCTCCTAACGATACGACCCGACGCGTCGCCCCGAACGAACGGCGTGCCTCATCGGCGTAAGCGGCGATGGTCACATCGGAGCCCGAGGCAATCAGCGCTCGGGTGACGCTGCGCGCCAGAGGATCGGCGGCGCCGAACACGATCACTCTCGGTGATCGAGCGATGCGGTCGGTGGTTCGGTCGAGATTGGCGGTACTGGTCCTGTGGCGGATGGGTGGCTTCGTCACCGGTTTTTCCTCGGACTGGCGAGATGCACCCGGCGCCTGAAGGTGTCGGGCCGGTCAATAGCATCGAGCATGAACTCGGCCAGATCGGCCCGTCGTAATGCCCCGGCTTCGAGAATCGGCTCATCCAGCGAGACTTGGATGTTTCCTGACGGGGGACCGTCGGTGAGGCGAGGGGCCCGTATGACCGTCCAGTCGAGCGGCACGTCATCGAGGTAGGCCTCCATCTTGGACATGTCCGCGTACTGGTACCGGTAGAGGCGTTGGATGACGTGGGACATGACGACCCGTTGCGGCCAGGGCAGTTCTTTGGGTGTCTCGATTCCGTCTGAGGAGATGCAGATGAGCCGGCGCACCTGATGGCGGCCCATGGCCTCGACGATCCGTCTCGTGCCGTCCGAGTAGACGGTCGTCGGCTGGCGCCCACGAGAGCCGAGCGCGGAGAGCACAGCAACGGCGCCATTGATCAGCTGATCAAGATCGGCGTGGGGATCAACGACGTCGACGGAGACCGCTTCGACCTCGGGTCGGTCGGAGCGCATGGTATTGCGATGTCGGGCGGCGGCGACGATCCGGTAGTCCTCTTCGACGGCCCGAGCGATGATGCGCTGACCCGTCGGGCCGGTTGCGCCGAACACAACGACCTTTGGCGACCGCTCCCTCTGAGTCATTGCTGCCCACCAGCATCGGGGGCACCGGCACGAAGGTCGGTGCCGATCGCCAGGACTCGATCGGGAAGGCTCGGATCAGCGAATTTCGGCGGCAGGCGCTTCGGTTTGGTCCCGTCGAAGTAGCGCCCTTCGACGGTGTTCGGCTCGGCGACGACGAGCCGCGCGCAGTGCTGGGCGGCGCGCTCGGGGTCGGCGCGGCGTTGGAAGAACCGCACGATGGGCATGATGTGACGCCAGGCGGGGACGATTTGGGGACTGAGCGACTGGGTCATCGACGTCCAGGCCATGCCCGGGTTGACCGCAGTGATCACCGCCTGGCCGGCGGGAACGCGATGGCTGAGGCCTATCGACCACAGCAGGGTGAAGAGCTTGGCTCGGCCGTGGACGTAGATGCCGACGTAGCCGTTGTCTGCTTCGATGTTCGCGAACGGGTCGCCCTTGGTCATCTGGAACGAGCTGGAGACGACGTTCACGCAGCGGGCTGCGCCGGGGCCGGCAGTGAGGAGAGGCAGGAGCGCCTCGGTGAGGACGAACGGGGCAAGGAAGTTGAGGGCCAGGGACATCTCGTAGCCGTCCGCGCTGACCAGGCGGTTGGCAAAGATGCCCCCGACGTTGTTGACCAGCACGTCGAGGTGGTCGAAGCGCTCAGCGAGCGTGGCAGCCAGCTGCTCGTTGGCCTCGACCGTCGAATGGTCCACGGCCACGAACTCGACCCGGTCGTGGTGTGCCGCCTGTCGGATCGCCGCCACTGCGGTCGCGCCTCGCTCGGGGTCGCGTCCGGTGACGAGAACTGTCGCGCCTCGAATGGCCAAGAGCCGAGCGGTGTGGAAGCCGATCCCTTCGCTCGCCCCGGTGACCACGGCGCACTTGCCGGCCAGCTCCTCTTGCGATGAGAGGGTCGCGTCCTCAGGGCTGGGTTGGTTTGTCGGAGTCATGCGGGGGATCTCGTTTCGCTCATCGGTCCATGTGTCGGTAGGCGCGGGTGGCGAGCGCGGCGAACACGAGGAGGATCCCGGCGCTCCAGGCCAGCGAAGTGAGCACGTCGCTCTTCGCCGGTCCGCCGAGGGTGAGTGACCGCTCGGCGTTGACCAGGGCGGTGACGGGCTGATGGGCGCCGATGGCCTGGAGCCAGCCCGGCATGGACCGCAAGGGCACGAAGGCGTCGGAGGTGAACACCAACAGGAACATGAACGGCACCCCCGCCGCTTGGGCGGCTTCGGGGTCGCTGACACGAAGCCCGAGAGTGACAAAGACCCACGACAACGAGTAGGCGAACACGACGACAAGCCCCAGTGCGGCCAGGAGGCTGGCAGCGCCATTGTGGACACGAAAGCCGACCGCGAAACCGACCCCGGTCATCACCGCGACCACGAGCACGTTGCGGGCCAGATCGGCCAGCGTCCTCCCGCCGAGCACCGCGATGCGGGCCATGGGCAGGGTACGGAACCGGGTCAGCAGTCCCGACTTCAAGTCGGCGGACAGCCCGACGGCGGTGCCGATGGCCCCGAACGTGACCGCTTGAGCAAAGATGCCAGGCATGAGAAAGTCCACGTAGGCGACGCCGGGAACGTGAATCACTCCGCCGAAGGCGTAGCGGAAGAGCAGCACGAAGATCACCGGCTGGACGGTGGCGAAGATCAGGGCCTGCAGCGTGCGCCACAAGTTGCGCAGGTTGCGCCCGGCCACGTCGATCGTGTCGGCGGTCGCCATGACGACCTGGTTCGGGTCCCGGAGAGGGACGACGGCCGAGGTCATGCCGCCCCCACGTGAGCCTCGACCGACCGATCCTCTGCCGAGGCGGCGTGGCCGGTGAGGGCCAGGAAGACGTCGTCGAGGGTCGGTTCGTGCACCGCCACCGATGCCGGGTCGGGGGCGGTGCCCTCGAGAGCGCGCAGTACCGCGACCAGCGCCCCGGACCCCTCGGCAGAGGAAACTCGGACGATGCTGCCCTCACGCTCGGGCCCATAGCCGGCCGCGCCGAGGATGTGCTCGGCTTGGATGGCGCCCGCCTCGTCGGCAAAGCCGAGGCGGAATACCACCGCGCCGATCCGCGCCTTGAGCTCGGCCGGCGTGCCGACCTGGACCACCCTGCCGGACTCGAGGATCACGACCCGCTCGGCCAGGGCGTCGGCCTCTTCGAGGTACTGGGTCGTGAGCAGCACGGTGGTGCCGTTTGCGACGAGTTGGCGGATTGCCTCCCACAGGGCGAAGCGGCTCTCGGGGTCGAGCCCGGTGGTCGGCTCGTCCAAGAACAGCACCGGCGGTTGATGCACCAGCGCGGCGGCGACGTCGAGACGGCGGCGCATGCCCCCCGAGTAGGTCCGCACCAACCGGTCGGCCGCTGCGCTCAGACCGAAGCCATCGAGCAGCTCGCTCGCTCGATCACGGGCGGCTGGGCGGGGGAGCCGGGAGAGGCGGCCGATGAGCGCCAGGTTCTCCCGGCCGCTCAGATTGGCGTCCACCGCCGCGAACTGGCCGGCAAAGCCGATGACCCGGCGGACCGCGGCCGCCTGGGTGCGCACGTCGAGGCCACGCACGCTGGCCCGGCCGGCGTCGGGGCGCAGGGCGGTCGACAGGATCGACACCGCCGTCGTTTTGCCCGAACCGTTGGGGCCGAGCAAGCCCAGCACCGTGGAGTCGGCCACCTCGAAGCTCACCTCGTCGAGGGCCACCACGTCGCCGTAGGTCTTGTGCAATCCGGCTACCGATATCGCGGTACTGGTCAAGTGGGCCTTCTCTCGGATGGTCAGATTTTCGGCGGTGATTGGCCGTCGAGGTGCCAGCGGACAACCGCGAAGCCGTACTTGGCCGCGAGGGCGAGCCGGTCGTGGTCGAGGCGGCCGTCAGCGCTGCGGGGGATGCCGACGAACCGCTTGACCATGGGATTTGCCGCCATCATCTTCTCCAGGACCGGTTCGACGAGATCGGGGTCCCGGATGATCTCGGGTCGGGCGTAGAGATCGCGGCCGTTGAGGCGGATCCGCGCGGGCTGGTCTTCGCGAAGGTTGAGCTTCCACTTCCCGCCGCCCGGGGTGAGCAGCATGGCGCCGTCTCGGACGTAGCTGACGGGCTGGCGGTACTGCTTCCCGGTGCGCCTGCCGGTGAGGTAGACGAGCATGAGCCGCTTGCCGATAGGGGTCGGGAAGGGAAGCCCGAGGACACGCCGCATCGGGACGTTCAGGATCCCCATGACCTTGGCCTGAATCCGTCGGCTGAGCGGCCGCGATGACGAGTCAGGCATCGTCTCGCCACCTCCCCGAAGAGGTCGGGCGCTCGGAATGGTGCCAGGTAGCGAGGTTCGTTGGTTTGTTCATGCGTCGCCCGGGCCCCCCGGACGAGGGTCCGCCGCGGCGGGCAGGGGCGGCGAGCCGGCACTGCCGGCCATGAAACTGCTGTGTGCGCCGGCAAGTTGCCAGCAGGCCGCGTCGCTGACGGCGACGAGGGTGACCCGGGTGACCTCGGGCGTTGGTTGACCCTGGTAATGGCCAGGGGAGGTCTGGCGGGCCGTCACGACCGCTGCGGCTCCGTGGAGTCGGGTCTGGACCTCTTCGAGCGTGAACGACCGATAGATGAGCGCACCGCTTTGGTATCGCCCGAGCCAGGCAGTCTTGGGCAGCACGAAGCCGAGAGGTCCAACGCCAAGGAAATCCGCAGTGAGCAGGCCATCGAGGCGGTCGGCGTCACCGGCACCCTCTGCCGATGCCCACTCCTCGAGGAACGAGTCGATGGTCTGCATGCGAGCCTCCGGTTCTCTAGTCGTGTCGTGTGGAGATGGCAGTACTGGGCAAGCCGGTCTCGTCCTGATAATATTCACTCATACTAACAGTGTGATTAAATCACCAGGACGAGGACGCTGTCAACCGCCATGAGCCCACGCCCCTATCAGCTCGGCAAGCGCCAGGATCAGATTGACGAGAGCCGCCGCCGGGTCATCGACGCCGCGCGCTCGCTGCTCGCCGAAGCGGGCAGCTACCGCGCCTTCACCGTCGACGCTGTCGCCAAGAAGGCCGACGTATCCAAGGCCACGATCTACTACCAGTTCGAGTCCAAGACCGGCCTGCTCGAAGCGGTCTGCGACGCGCTGGCCGAAGCCGGCGGGATGTCAGGACTGGCGACCGCCTTCACGGACCCCGACCCGAATGCGGGATTACTGCACTTTGTCGAAACCTTCGGCGGCTTTTGGGACGTGGACCGTGCCGCCATGCGAAGACTCCGGGCCCTTGCTGCTCTCGATCCCGAGGTTGGCACGGTCATTTCGGCCCGAGACGATCGGCGCCGGGTGGGGCTGGGCGTGCTCGTCGGCCGGTGGCTCGAACAGGGGGACGAAACACAGGAGACCAACACCGAGGACCTCGTGCGAGTCCTTCAAGTCCTCACCAGCTTCGAGACCTTCGACGGCCTTGCCAAGCCGGACCAGCCACTGACCGCCATCGTCAATGACGTTGTCCTTCTCGTCGAGGCGGTTCTCCGTTGAGCACGAGCGGCGAGAGGGAACCAGGCGAGATGGAACGGAACAACGGAGCGAAGCAACTCGTCATCCTAATCAGTGGTCGTTGGACGCTCGCTGTGCTCGACCTGCTGACCGACCGCGGCCGCCGCTATCAAGACCTGCACGATGCCTTGGACGGCATCGCCTACAAGGCTCTTACCGATACGTTGCGACGAGCGGAACGTGACGGTCTTATCAATCGTCGCCTCGATCCAGGCAGCATCGAGACTGCAACCCTGTACGAGTTGACCGAGCTCGGCCGCTCCCTGGACGCATCGCTCGAAGCGATGGCGGAATGGGCTATTGCCGATTGGCAATCCGTTGAGATGGCACGTCGACATTGGGATCAGCTTCGGCGAGCAAGCGGCTGAGCGGACGTTCGTTGCCTCTCGTTCCGGTATGGATTCACACTTCGAGGTAAGTCGTCTCTCGTTGAAGTGCGGTTTTGCCTGGTGTATTTGTGGAAACCAATGGATATACGGGCCGCAAGTTTCGTCTTGTGGGAATGACATGGCGGATTCCATCCATCGTCGCAACACCCGAGGTGTTCGGAGGTTGCGATGGCGGGACGTGGAAGACCCGGTGTGGAGCCGCAGGTGGAGAAGCGTCGGGAGTTCGCGCGGCTGATCAGTGCCGGGTTCTCGGTCTCCGAAGCCGCTCGACAAGTTGACGTCAACCGCAAGACGGGAGTGCGCTGGTGCCATGGGCGGACCATCACCACTCCCCGCGGTGTCGTGCACCATTATCCGAGCGTGCTCGCTGTCAAGGGACAGCAGGATCTCCTCATAGACGGACAGCTGGTCTCCTGACCGGCGGACAGCAGATCTCCATGCTGACGGACAGCGTGTCTCCCGTGCCCGAGCACGAGGTAGCGCGGCTGGGCTGACGCGACGGGTCGGGACGGCGGCGGCGACAACAGCTCGGTGGGACAGGTGCTGGTGCTTCGGTGGTGATGGTGATGCGCGCT
>JAKAZH010000090.1 GCA_021815935.1 Actinomycetes bacterium | reverse complement strand
CGAACACGCAGTCGGCGCAGGCCCTGAACCTGCTCCAGAAGGACTTCCCTGCGGCGTCGGGAAGCTCCGACCAGATCGTGGTCGCAGTGGACTCCGGGACGGTCACCGACCCGGCGGTCGAGTCGGTGGTGTCGAAGATGCTCGCCGCTGTAGCGTCACTGCCCGACGTCCGGGCGGTCAACAGCCCCTACCAGGCGACCGGGAAGGCGCAGATCAGCAAGGACGCAAAGGTGGCTTTCGCCACCGTCATCTTCGACGGACAGGTCGGAGGTAACTCCCCGGCCGACGTGCGCCGTGTCGTGTCGACGGCGGAGGCGGCTCGAAGCTCCACGCTGCAAGTGGCCCTCGGCGGTCAGGATATAGAGCAGCTCAACAGCCAGGCAGGGTCGTCGAGCACGATCGCCGGTGTCATCTTTGCTCTGATCGTGCTCGGACTGGCATTCGGCGCCCTCTTCTCGGCGCTGCTGCCGATCATCACCGCATTGATAGCGATCGGCATCGGCACCAGCGTCACGACAATTCTCAGCCACGTCCTGTCGATCGCCAGCTTCGCGCCCCTCCTCGGTGTGCTGATCGGGTTGGGCGTGGGGGTCGACTACGCGCTTTTCATCCTGACGCGCCATCGCAGTGCCATCAAGGCCGGCAAACCGATCGAGGACGCAGCTGTCGAGGCGATCAACACTTCCGGTCGGGCCGTGTTCTTCGCAGGTATCACCGTGTGCATTGCGCTGATGGGCCAGTTCGTGCTCGGCTTGTCGTTCCTCTACGGTCTGGCGATCTCCGCGTCGGTGACCGTGCTGCTGACGATGGTTGCCTCGATCACGCTGCTGCCGGCGCTGCTCGGATTCTTCAGAGCGAAAGTCCTGAGTAGGCGCGAGCGCCGCTTCCTGGCGGAGCGCGGCCCGGAAGTGGACCACGTATCTGGATTGTGGAGTCGCTGGTCTAGTTTCATCGAACGCCGCCCCGGGCTGCCGGCGCTCGTCGCGCTGCTGGTCGTGGTAGCGATCGGCCTTCCCATTTTCACGTTGCGCCTCGGCCTCGACGACGCGAGTAGCGACCCCCCCGGATCGACGACCTTGCAGGCTTACCAGCTCCTCGCGCAAGGCTTCGGCCCGGGATTCAACGGACCGCTGCTACTGGTGGCGCAACTTCCGAGCTCGGGTGATAAAGCGGCTTTCGCTTCGGTGGCCGCAAGCGTTGCCAAGGTGCCCGGCGTGGTATCTGTCGCCCCGGTGATCACGAATCCGGCCCGTAGCGTCGCGATCGCAACCGTCTACCCGACGACCAGCCCGCAGGCAGCCCAGACGACAGTCCTCGTCGACAAACTGCGATCGGACGTCATACCGAAAGCCGAGGCCGGCAGCGGTCTGACCGTCCTCGTCGGGGGTCAGACGGCGATACAGACCGACTTCGCGCACATCCTCGCCTCGAAGCTGATCTATTTCGTCGCAGCGGTCGTGATCCTCGGGTTCATTCTGCTGATGGCAGTGTTTCGGAGCCTGGTGGTCCCGCTGGTGGCGTCGGTGATGAACATCCTTTCCGTCGGGGCGTCCCTCGGCATCTTGAACGCCGTGTTCGAATGGGGATGGGGTCATTCCCTGTTCCGGATCTCATCCAAAGTCCCTGTCGAAGTGTTCCTCCCGGTGATCCTCCTGTCGATCCTCTTCGGCCTGTCGATGGACTACGAGGTGTTCCTGGTGAGCCGGATGCGCGAGGAGTGGGTCGCGCACCGCGACGCGTCACGTGCCGTGACGGTGGGCCAGTCTGCGACGGGCCGGGTCATCACGGCAGCCGCGACGATCATGATCCTCGTCTTCGGCTCGTTCGCACTCGGAAACAACGTGGTGATCAAACAGTTTGGGATAGGCCTCGCCGGGGCGATATTCGTCGACGCTTTCGTGATACGAACGGTGCTCGTGCCTTCGGTCATGCACATGCTCGGCAAGTCCAACTGGTGGTTGCCTGCCTGGCTCGACAAGGCGATCCCGCATTTGAACATCGAAGGCGTCGACAATCCCGGTCGGGATCTGCGCGACGACGAACCGGCGCTTTCTGCTTCTTGACGGTCCGAGGCTGCCCGCCTGGCGATCCTGGAGCTGGCGGGGCGTCTAGCGGCCTGGGGCTGTAACTGTGCCGGGCCCCGCGAACGCTTGGGCTATAGAAAGCCACACAGTGGCGGTCGGCCCTTTGGCAACGACCGCCGTGCGGGTCCGGTTGCGGCGTTGGGTGAACACGAGAGCCACGTCGAGCGCCGGTCCACTGATGACGTCTTCGGCGTCGTCAGGCCCCCACGACCAAGTCCCGCCGCCGGGCGCGTCGACGACCAGGCGAACCGGGTCCCCGGGGTCGGTCACCCCGTGCGACGCGAAAGCGTACGAGCGCGCGCCGAAGCCTATGTGGCAAACGTGTCGGAGGCGCGGTCCCGTCTCGATGCGCAACCCGAGCGCATCTCTGACGTCGACGCCGTGAGCCCACGCTTCCATCAGCCTCGCGGTTGTGAAGCTCGCCAGGCTCATGGCTGGCCCGTACCACGCAACTCGCCGCGCCGGGTCGGCATTTGTCGCAGCGGTCGTATACATCGCCGCCGCCGTCCCCCAACGCCCGAGGAGTGCCATTGGATCCTCCAAGGTTCGCCCGAGGGCGACGTCGGGTGTGGGTGCTCCGGCCGCGACTGCCGACAAGGCGTCGGCCATGAGCCGGCGGCGCTGCACGTCGAAGAGGTCGGGGTCGACGAGCGAGGTGACGGCCGCCTCCTCGAAGAAACAAAGGTGGCTGAGGCTGTCGCGGACATCCCAACCGGCGGCCGGCGTCGGCTTCACCCAGTCGCCGGGCGTCGCGTTTGACAACACGCTGTTCAGGTCGGACTGCTCGGCCGCCAAGTCCGAGCACAGCTCTGCTATGTCCGGCATGGTCGCAGACGCCGCATCACGGGCATACTACAAGGAATGGACTTCGACCTGGCTCCCGACGATGATCCGAGGCGCGCAGAGCTTCGCGACTGGCTCGCGGCCAATCCGCACCCGAGCGGGCGCAAGCTCGCCGAGGCGGGATGGGTGGTCCCTCACTGGCCTGCCCCTTACGGCCACGACGCCGACGCCCTTCACCAGCTGATAGTCGACGAGGAACTGCAGCGCGCAGGCGTATCCCGGCCGGTCAACCCGATCGGTATCGGCTGGGCAGCGCCGACGATTCTGATGGCCGGCAGCGACGCCCAAAAGCAGCGTTACCTGTGGCCGGCGCTGTCGGGTGAGGAGGTTTGGTGCCAGCTGTTCAGTGAGCCCGACGCCGGGTCGGATCTTGCATCACTGCGATGCAGCGCAGTCCGCGACGGTGACGAGTGGGTGGTCAACGGCTCGAAGATTTGGACAAGCGGGGCGCACCGCTCCGCCTTCGGAATCCTTCTCGCCCGTACGGATCCAGACGCCCCGAAGCGGCGGGGTATCTCGTATTTCATCTGCCCGATGCGAACGTCGGGGATCACTATGGCGCCGATCGTGGACATGACTGGGGCTCATTCCTTTAACCAGGTGTTTTTCACCGACGTCCGCTTGGGAGCCGACTGCCTGGTCGGCGAGCCTGGTGAGGGATGGCGTCTCGCGAAAGCTACGCTCGCCAACGAGCGGGTCTCCCTGTCGAGCGGCGGGGTGTTGTGGGGGAGCGGGCCGACCGTCGACGACCTCCTCGACGCGGTGCGCACCGGCGGAGGTGTCGCCGACCCGGTGCTACGCCAGGAGGCAGCCAGGGTCTGGACCGAAGGGCGGATACTGGCTCTCATGCGCTACCGGACGCTGTCCGCTCGGCTGTCGGGCGCGGCGCCGGGCCCCGAAGCCTCGGTGCAGAAGATTCTCGCCGACGAGCACGGCGGCCACGTGATGGCCCTGGCAAAGTCACTCGCGGGAGCGTCGGGGATGCTGCAGGGATCAGGCCCGACCGGTCCCGTAGCCGAGCGGCGTCGAGCTGGTCCGACCGAAATGAAGGCACGGGGTGGCATCGTGGGAGTCGACCCGGTTTGGCATTACGGCTGGACTTTTTCCCCGGCGCTGACCATCGGCGGAGGCACCTGGGCGGTGCAGCGCAACATCGTAGCGGAGTGGGTTCTCGGCCTTCCACGCGATCCGCCAGCGTAGCCACCCCGACGTTCGGGTAACGTCTGGCACCGTGCCCGAGAGACGACCTGGAAGCGGTATCCTATCGGGCCCTATCGACGGCGACTGGCGGCCCGGGCGCACCTATAGAGAGGTCGAGGCGACACCGGGGCTGGTCGTAACCCACCTCGGATCGCGTTTCACCGGGGTCGTCGTCGGCTTCGATCAGGCGGCAGTGGTGGTCCGCTCGACCAACACCGGTCTGGAGCGGTTGTTCGCCATGCACCGGGCGGCGTTCGCGTATGGCGGGGAGACGGTCACTTTGGTGATTCCGAAGCGCCCTTCCGCCAAGGTGTCCGCAGGCGGGGCGCTCAACCTTACGCGGTCGGGTTCGATCGACACCGGTCCGGCCCGCGCGAGGGTGGCGCGGGCGAGCCGGGTCCTGGTCGAGGGAATCCACGACGCCGAGCTCGTCGAGAAGGTGTGGGGTGACGATCTGCGAGTAGAGGGAATCGTGGTGGAGCGCCTTGACGGCATCGACCGCCTGCAGGATTTCATCGAAGCTTTCCGTCCGGCAGCCGACGCGCGACTGGGCGTCCTCGTGGATCACCTGGTGGCGGGCAGCAAGGAGTCGAGAATCGCCGCGGCGCTGGAAGGGCCTGACGTCCGGGTCTGCGGGACGCCGTTCGTCGATGTGTGGCAGGCGATCCGGCCTCATGTCGTAGGGCTCGACCGCTGGCCGACGATACCGAAGGGACAATCATGGAAGGAGGGGATCTGCGCTGCCATGCGCGAGCCGGACCCGGGAAGGCTGTGGCGGAGCTTCATCGCCCGAGTGGGAAGTTACGCGGACCTGGAACCGTCGCTCGTGGGGGCAGTCGAATCGTTGATCGACTTCGTGTCCGACACGGGCGGTCCGGCGGAGGCGACCTGACCGCGGACCATCGGCGAACGGTCCAGCGACGCAACCCCAGCCATGACCGCAAGGATCCCCGCGGCGAGCAGGGCGTCGCCGGACACGCTGATGTGGCCGACGCTCTCCCCGAAAACCAGCGTCGCAATAAGCGAAGCGGCGACGGGTTCGCCGACGTCGAGCAGCGGAAGTGACACCGCCAGAGGGCCCGCCTGGTAAGTGTTGACCGTCAGGGTCATTCCTATGATCCCGAGGACGGCAAGCACCCACGGCTGCCACGTCGCAAGGAATCCGATGCCGTGCACCTGTACCTGGTGAGTCGTCGCTTTCGTGATAATCGACAGGAGCCCGAAGGTCACCCCAGCCGCGGCCGCCAAAAGGCTCGTCTTGACGATCTTGCCGGCCCCGCGCGAGAACGCGAGGAGCGCGGCGACGACCGCCGCCACCGAAGCGAACAGGACCAGCCAACGTCCGGGCGTGGCGGTGATCAGCGTGTTGGAGGGGTGCACGACGACCAGCAGAGTCATCAACCCGATACTCACCAGCGCAATCCCGGTCCATTCGGCCTGGCCGAGCCTGCGTTTGGCGACGACCGCCGCCAGCGGTATCGCGAAGGCAAGCTCGGCCACGATCAACGGCTGCACAAGGACGACAGGCGCTATCGAGAGCGCTATAGCTTCCATGCCGAAACCGGCAACCGACGCCAGGAGGCCGATCAGCCACACGGGATCCCGACCGACTCGAACCAGGAGGCCGCCGTCTATTGCTTTCGGCGGTTGCGCTTCTGATTCAACGCCGGAGTCCAGTCTCGCGGCTTCGGCATCGCCCGATTCGGGGGCTGCCCTGTCTCTGTCGCCATGCGCCGGCTGGCGGGCAATTGCAGACATCTGGGTCACGTTGGAAACGGCGAACGATGCGGCGGCGCCCAGCGCGAGGACTATCGCTGCGAAACGTTCTCCACTCAACAACATGTCTGTGTCCCAATACCCGTGTCTGCATCTGGCTCAGCGTCTGACTCTTGAGCGAGCTTACCGGCATTGATAGGTTGAGCAGACCTTTGAACAACAGGCGACGACGACGTGACGGCGACGACGATGGCTACGTGGACCACCACGTGCATTTCCTGTCGAGTGTCGCCGCCAGCGTTTCGGTGGACGTATCGGGGGCTCTCAGCGTCGCCGAAGTCGTCGAATGTCTCGCTGGAGCACACGCCAAAGGTTGGGGGGGCGGAGTTTTCGGCGGCTGGATACGGGGTTGGGGATACGACGAGGCGCTGCTCGACGAAAGGTGCCATCCGACACGGGACGACCTGGATCGAGTCGGCGCCGGAGGCCACCCCGTGGTGGTTCATCATCGAAGCGGGCATGTAGCTGTGCTCAACTCGGCGGCCCTGCGTGAGCTGGGCGTCGGGGACCATCCGGACGGCGTCCTCTACGACCGTCACGACCTTCTAGGTCGCGTACCGAGACTCGACCGAGCGACGCTCGATGCCGCGGCGGCAGAGCTGAGCAAGCGTTGGGCGGCAATGAGAATCGACGGTTTCGTCGACGCAACCCACACCAACGGACCAGGCGAGCTCGACCTCATGGCGGGCTGGTCGCGCCACGGTGTCGTCGCTCAAAGCGTACAGATGATGGTCGGGTTCGCGCATGTCGACGCGGTCCCCTCGTTCGGGACGGTCCTCTGCGGTGGCTCACGCGTGGTCGCGGATCGGAGTTGCGGAAATGTGTCGGTCGGGCATGTCAAGTTGATGCCGCTGCCAGGGCGATCCGATGAAATCGAGTCGAAGGTCGTCAAAGCCCACGAAGCCGGATTCCCGGTGGCCGTGCATGTCGTCGACATCGAAACGCTCCAGATAACCCTCGACGCCTTCTCGAAGTCGGCGCCCCCGGCGGGCTCGACCGATCGTATCGAGCACAACGCGCTGTGCCTGCCTGAGCAGGTGGACGCAATCGCCCGCAGCGGCGCCCGCGTGGTCGTGAACCCATCGTTTCTCCACGGGCGGCGCGCCAAGTACGAGCGGGAGCTGAGCGAGATCGAGCGAAGCTGGCTCATCCGGATCCGGTCGTTGCTCGACGCCGGCGTGGACGTCCGGGCCGGCTCGGACTCGCCTGTCAGCGAAGCGAACCCGGCGGAAATGATCCGCTGTGCAATGGCCCATCCGTTCGTCCCCGGCGAGTCCGTCGATCTTCCGGCGGCGACGAGGCTGTTG
>JAKAZH010000089.1 GCA_021815935.1 Actinomycetes bacterium | reverse complement strand
TTCCGGTCGCCTTTTTCATTATCGGGTGACTTTCGAAGCGGAGCACCTGTCGATCATGGTGCGATTTAGATGTAAGTCCCGTGCCTCGTCAGGGGCCGCTGGGGTCCCGGGAGGACCGGGCGGGTGTGGGGTCAAAGACCAGGTCAGCCGCTGAGGTCCCTCCCCTACGGGGCGATTCTCCTGTAGACGCTGACGCCCCCACCGGAGGCCGTAAGGTGAAAGTGCGCTGAGATCGAGTCGAACACGGCCTTGTCCGTCCCGCTGAGCTGTGACGGGATCACAAGGTATTGCACGCTCGATGCGAACGGTAGACGCTTGCCCTCCTCGGTGTAGAGACCCCAGTACTGAGCGCGGAAAGGCGTAGGCCACTGGTAGATCTTTCGGCGGTGATCGAGATGGCTCACGTAATAAGGGCTCGCCGAGACCACTGCGTCCGCCGGAACGGCCTTGAGTGCGTTGTCGGCGGCGACAACCGCTGGACTGTTGGGCGCCTGGTGCGGGTAGACAGGGTTGCGAGACCAAGGCGACAGGCCCCACAGGCTGCACGCCACGAGCGCCGACGACGCTACGAATACGGTTGCGACGGCCCGTGTGTTTGCGGACTGCAACCGGGAGATAGCGTAGACGGTTCCGAGGGCGAGCACCGGGACGGCGTCTAGAGAGTAGTGGTACGGAATCTGGTGCATGTAGGGGAACGTGGAAATGAGGTTCTCGGCCAGGTTGAGAACTGCGATCGCAGCGATCTCAGGTGAGACGAGGAAGATCCATCCGAACGAGCACCCCATCTGCCACAGGTAGAAAGGCCGGCCACCCCCTTTCAGGTAGGCCCACAGCCGACCCGGGTGGCTAAACGGCGACTCGATGAGTCCGGCCAGGCCACCGAAGGGCAACCGCCCTCCGTAGAAATTGGAGGTGCCGAGTATCGAACGGATTACCACTTCGAACGCGAAGGCCATGTAGGCGGCAGCCCCTGCGGCAATGCCGACGCCGAGGACCTTGTCGCGGCGGAAGTACACCCAGGCTCCGAGCGGAACCACCAGCAGTGCCGTGTCCTCCTTGACCAGGAGTGCCCCGATGACCGAGACGCACAGAAGGCGCGGCCACCACTCCAAAGCAGCCACGATCGCAACCGCCAGGAACAGGACGAGAAACGACTCAGGATGGAACTGTTCGAGGTTCCCCCGCTGCAAAGCGGGGTTCAGCAGGTACGCACCCGCCAGAGACGTCGGCATCCACACGCTACCGAGACGTCGACGGGCAAGGATGTACACGGGGATTGCTGCGCAGGCCAGCAGAAGGGTTTGCAGGACGAGCAGGGTCTGTGCGGCCGGCCATATCCAGTACAGCGGTACTGCCAGCAGCAGGACGAACGACGTGTGGTCGCCGAACAGGTTGCGTCCCATGACCGTCACGAACGGCGCGTCGAATCGGCTGAGCAGCCACACGCCTTGATCGAAGATGCCCATGTCGTATCCGGGAGCGCCGAAACCGTCCTGGACTTGCACCGACAGGAGAGCGAAGCGACCGATATACAAGGCGAGCATGCCCGCGAGTGGCAAGTGGATCGCCAACCGACGCCACCCGGGGGCCTGGCACCGAGAGGCTCTACGCAACAGGCTGGCTCGCAACGGGCCGTGTCGCAACCGGTCCAACCGCATCGTGGGCGGTCCGCTCGGCGGCGTACCGTTGCCTTTCGTGGCGCGCTGGGAGTGGCGGCTTGCAGGCCTGTCGGGCACGGTCAAGGCTAGCGAGCGGATCTCGTCACATGTGACAGGTAGGATAGGGGGCGCCATGAGCGTGTTCAGCAAAATCCTCCGAGCCGGGGAGGGACGCAAGGTTCGCGCCTTGAAAGCTCTCGTGCCCGACATCAACGCACTCGAGCCGGAGATGGAGGCTTTGAGCGATGAAGACCTCGCCGCCCAGACAGTCCGCTTCCGTGAACGCTTGGAGCAGGGCGAGCAGGTTGACGATCTGCTGGTCGAGGCTTTCGCAACCGTCCGGGAGGCCGCCCGGCGTACGATAGGTCAGCGTCATTTCGACGTACAGCTGATGGGCGGCGCGGCGCTCCACCTCGGGGGTATCGCCGAGATGAAGACCGGTGAAGGAAAGACCCTCGTTTCGACCCTTCCCGTCTACTTGAACGCCCTAGTAGGCGACGGTGTCCACGTGGTGACCGTAAACGACTACCTGGCGCGCCGCGACGCGGAGTGGATGGGCCAGGTTCACCGTTTCCTTGGGCTGACCGTCGGTCGGGTCTCGCCGGAGATCGAAGGGTGGCAGGCCAAGAAGGACGCCTACAACTGTGACGTCACGTACGGCACGAACACCGAGCTTGGATTCGACTACCTCCGCGACAACATGGCTCGCGCTCTCGATCATATGGTGCAAAGGGGTCACAAGTTCGCGATCGTCGACGAGGTGGACTCGATTCTCATCGACGAGGCGCGGACTCCGCTCATTATTTCGGGCCCGTCGAGCGAATCGGCCCGCCTCTATGCCCAGTTCGCCGGCGTCGCCCGTTCGCTCACCCGCGAGACGGACTACGAGGTGGACGAAGAGAAGCGGACGGTCGCTCCGACCGAATCGGGAATCGTAAAAGTCGAGAAGTCGCTCGGCATAGAGAACCTCTACGACATCGTGTCGTCCAACTACGTCCACCAGCTCACTCAGGCCCTCAAGGCAAAGGAGCTCTACAAACGCGACAAGGACTACATCGTCGCCGACGGCGAGGTGAAGATCGTCGACGAGTTCACAGGCAGAGTGCTCGAAGGCCGCCGTTGGTCGGACGGCCTTCACCAGGCGGTCGAGGCGAAGGAGCGAGTCGCGATCAAAGAGGAGAACCACACCTGGGCGACCGTCACGCTTCAGAATTACTTCCGCCTCTACGAGAAGCTCGCCGGCATGACGGGCACTGCGGAGACCGAAGCAGCTGAGTTCGCGAACACCTACAACCTGCAGGTGGTGCCGATCCCGACCAACCTGCCGATGGTCCGCGAGGATCAAGCCGATCTGGTCTACAAGTCTGAGGCCGCAAAATTCGATGCTGTTGTCGATGACCTCATGGAGCGTTACGACGAGGGCCAACCGGTGCTTGTCGGAACGGCGTCAGTCGAGAAGTCGGAGCTCCTGTCGAGGATGCTCGAGCACCGTGGCATTCCTCACCACGTCCTCAACGCGAAGCAGCATGCGAGAGAAGCGGAGATAGTCGCCCAGGCGGGCAGGCTTCACGCTGTAACGGTGGCGACCAACATGGCGGGACGTGGGGTCGACATCCTTCTCGGAGGGAACCCCGAGCTGCTCGCAGCGCAGGAAGTTCGAGCGAGCGGCCTCGACCCTGACAGCGAGGAAGGCCATGCGCGCTACGGCGAACTGCTCGTGAAGCACCGCGAGGAGTGCAAGGCCGAAGGTGACAAAGTCCGTGAGCTTGGTGGCCTGTACGTGCTTGGCTCGGAGCGACACGAGTCGCGCCGCATCGACAACCAGCTTCGAGGGCGGGCGGGGCGCCAGGGTGACCCCGGCGAAAGCCGATTCTTCCTCTCTTTGGAGGACGAGCTGATGCGATTGTTTGCGACGGGTGCGATGCAGTGGGTGATGAGCCGTGCACTGCCCGAAGACGTGCCGATCGACTCGAAGATGGTTTCCAAAGCGATCGAGCGAGCGCAGAACACCGTCGAAGCTCGAAACGCTGAAATACGTAAAGACGTCCTTAAGTATGACGAGGTGATGAACGAGCAGCGCAAGGTCATCTACCAGCGCAGGGCACAGATACTCGAGGGAGAGGACCTGCGCGCCCGCACAGTCGATGTGCTCAGCGCGGCGGTGGACAGCGTGGTCAGTGCCAACTGCCCGGCAAGCGAAGACGCTGAGGACTGGAACCTCGATGGCCTCGTGAGCGAGCTGCGCCAATACGTCCCGGTCCAGGCGACCAAGGAGCAGCTCGCGCAGTTCGCCGACTCGAATCAGATCTACGAGCTCGTGGCAGCGGAGGCGATCGGCTACTACGAGGAGCGCGAGCAGACAATGCCTGCCCCGGAGGGTGGCTCCGGGGAGGACACCATGCGGGCGCTCGAGCGCGAGGTGATGCTGCAGCTGATCGACCAGAAATGGCGCGAGCACCTCTCCGAGATGGACTATCTGCGCGAAGGGATCAACCTGAGGGCGATGGGCCAGCAGGACCCTCTCGTGGCCTGGCAGCGCGACGGATACGAGATGTTCGGCCAGCTCATGTCGAGCATCGACGACGACTACGTGAAGATCGTCATGCACGCCCAGGTCCAGGTCCTCACACAGGGCGAATCCGACGAGCAGGCGCTCGCCGGGGCCGAGTACCGCGCGGCCGTCGACCCCGTGCAGGGCACTTCAGGCATCGAACGGGCACTTGCGGCGGGCCCTGCTCCCGGCGAGGAGATCATCCTGCCAGGGGAGCCCGCCGCCGCCCGCTCGCAGGACGCCGACAACACGATCGCCAGGCCCGTCGTCCACGACTCCGAGTGGGATCGGGCGGGCCGCAACGACCCCTGCCCCTGCGGCAGCGGTAAGAAGTTCAAGTTCTGCCACGGCCGCTAGGGCCAAGCCGATGCGTGACTTCACCCCCGACATAGGCAAGCTCGCGGGCCGTCTCGACGATGCCGGCCGGTATCTGCGCGCCGACGAGCTTCGAGGCAAACTTCCCCGCCTCGAGTCGGAGCTTGGCCGTCCGGACCTCTGGGACAAACCGGACGAAGCGCAGCGGATCACTCGTGAGTACGGCCAGGTCAAAGGTGACCTCGATCTCCTCGACCGCCTCGGTGCCGCGTTGGAGGATCTGCGCACACTGTTCGAGCTCGGCGTCGAGGAGGACGACGACTCGGTCGAAACCGAGCTGCTCTCCGGGATGGCAGGCGTTTCCGGGGAGCTGGATCGTCTGGAACTGCGGTCCCTTTTTACCGGTGAGCACGACGAGAGCGACGCAGTGTGCGAGGTCCACGCCAAGGATGGCGGTACCGACGCCCAGGACTGGGCGCAGATGCTCGTCCGCATGTACAACCGTTGGGCCGAGCGGCGCGGATTCGACTTCGAGATCGAGGAGGTTAGCGAAGGCCAGGAGGCGGGAATCCTCTCTGCGAGTTTCATCGTCCGGGGCCGCTACGCGAACGGACTTCTCGCTTCGGAACGGGGCATGCACAGGCTGGTGCGGATCTCCCCGTTCGACTCCCAGGCACGCCGCCAGACAAGTTTCGCTGCGGTCAGCGTCGTGCCGTTCTTCGAGGACCTCTCGGGCGAGGTCGACATCGACGAGAAGGAACTCAGGATAGACACCTACCGTTCGTCGGGCGCCGGCGGCCAGCACGTCAACGTGACTGATTCGGCGGTCCGGATAACGCACCTGCCGACCGGCACTGTCGTCGCCGTGCAGAACGAGCGCTCGCAGTTCCAGAACAAGGCCAAGGCGATGCAGATTCTCGCATCCAAGCTTGCGGAGCTGGCGCGCCAGGCCCGTGCTGCCGAGATGTCGGAGCTGGCAGGCCCGAAAGCGCTTATCGGCTGGGGCGCCCAGATCCGTTCGTACGTGCTCGCCCCCTACCAGCAGGTGAAGGACCTGCGCAGCGGGTTCGAGACCGGCAACGTTTCCGCTGTCTTAGACGGCGACCTCGACTCGTTTATGGAGGCGTTCCTGCGCTGGCGGCGAGCCGGAATGACGGACGCCGAGCCGGAATAACTTGAAAGCGTACACCGACCCCGGGGTGCCGGGCGCCGGGAGCGTCGAAAGGTTAGGATAGAACGAACGCTGAATGTTCCCAGCGCAGGCTGGCTACTTCGGAGCGATGACAAGCGTGCCGATGAAACACATGACCCCATGATCAAGCTCGTCAACGTCACCAAGGCCTACAAGGGCACCACTGTCGCACTTCGCGATGTCGACATCGACATAGAAAAAGGTGAGTTCGTCTTCCTCGTGGGCCCGTCCGGATCGGGGAAGTCCACTTTCCTGCGTCTCGTCACAAAGGAAGAGGAGGCGGATTCCGGGGAGGTGTGGGTCGCAGGAAAGGAAGTCGGGTCCCTCTCCGGATGGAAAGTGCCGTACCTGCGGCGCAACATCGGGTGTGTCTTCCAGGACTTCCGACTCCTGCCGACCAAGACCGTGTACGAGAATGTGGCGTTCGCCCTCGACGTCATCGGCCGCCCGCGTCAGGTGGTACGCAGCCAGGTACCCCAGATTCTCGAACTTGTAGGGCTCGGGAAGAAGCTCTCCAACCTCCCGGGCGAACTGTCCGGCGGCGAGCAGCAGCGCGTAGCAATAGCGCGGGCGTTCGTCAACCGGCCGCTGATACTTCTCGCCGACGAGCCGACCGGAAACCTCGACCCTGCTACAACCGCGGGCATAATGCGGCTCCTCGACCGGATCAACCGCACCGGCACAACCGTGCTCATGGCGACCCACGACGAAGGGATCGTGGACTCCATGCGTCGCCGTGTGGTCGAGCTCGACCGGGGGTCGATCGTGCGCGACCAGGCGCGAGGCGTCTACGGGATGGGCGCCTGATGGCCCTTTCGACCGGCTACCTGCTTCGCGAGACCGGCGGGAACCTGAGACGGAATCTGCTGATGACCGTCGCCGCGATTTTGACTATGGCCGTCTCGTTGAGCGCTCTGGGCGCGGTTCTCGTAATGCGCCAGGCGATCAACAAAGCTTCCGTGCAGTGGAGGGGCGGCGTCGAGCTGGCGATCTTCCTCCGACCCCAGGTTTCGACCACCGAGACTTCGGCTATCGGCCAGGAGCTCACTTCGACGCCAGGAGTCAAGAAGTTCCATTTCGTCGACAAGGCGCAGGCATACCAGGAGTTCAAACAGATCTTCGGTAACAACAACGACATCGTCAGCGTGCTCACCCCTGCCGACATGCCGCCCTCTTATCGCGTCGTCCCTTCGAATGCTGGTGACATAGCACAACTCGGGAGGGAGTTCTCCAACCAGCCGGGCGTCTTGAAGGTCTCCTACGCGCAGCAGGAGATCGCCACTTTGCTCCAGCAGTTCAGCCGATGGCGGACGCTCGGTGTCGGCCTGGCAATCGGGGTTCTAGTCGGGGCGATAGCGCTGATCGTCAACACCATCCAGCTCGCTATCTTCGCTCGACGCCGAGAGGTGTCGGTGATGAAGCTGGTCGGGGCGACGAACTGGTTTATTCGCGTGCCGTTCATGCTCGAAGGTTTCGTCCACGGGATGGCCGGGGCGGTCGGGGCGTTCTTCCTTACCTATGGCCTGCGGAACTGGATAGCGTCGTTCCTCCCTGACCAGACTATTCTCGGCACGAACCAGCTTTTCGTGACCCCGCATGAAGCTGTTCTGACTGGGCTGGTCCTGCTTGTCGTCGGCGGCCTGGTGGGAGTTCTCGGTTCGGCC
>JAKAZH010000088.1 GCA_021815935.1 Actinomycetes bacterium | reverse complement strand
CGCGGCTATAGGGCAAATTGCAGCGTACGCATCGAAGGCGAAGTTGCCGGTGCACGCACACGTGAGCGAGCAGCCGGCAGAAAACGACGAGTGCCTGGCGGCGTACTCGATGACGCCGACACAACTTTTGTCAGACGAGGGTCTGATCGGGGCGTCGTTTACGGCCGTGCACGCCACCCACCTGAACGCAAACGACGTAGAGCTTCTCGGATCTGGACGATCGGCAGTGTGCATGTGCCCCACCACCGAGCGTGATCTCGCGGACGGGATCGGCAAAGCGGCGGCTCTCGGCGAAGCGGGAGCGTACCTTTGCTTAGGAAGCGACTCGCATGCCGTGATCGACCTATTCGAGGAATCACGAGCCGTGGAGCTCGACGAACGCCTAGCGACCGGACGCCGTGGCTCTCACGACCCGGTGTCACTTCTCAAGGCGGCGACGTCGAATGGCTCCGCTTCCCTCGGATGGGGCGGGGGGAGACTCGTGGTGGGAGCCCCGGCCGACTTCTGCACTCTGGACTGCAGTGGCGTCGAACTCGCGGGAACGTTCACGGCCGACGGCCGCAACGCCATTTCGGCAGCAGTCTTTGCAGGCACGGCCGCTTCAATAGACAACGTCGTAGTCTCCGGTCGAACATCGGTTCGCGACGGTGAGCACGTCGGCGTGCCCGACACTGCGGGTGCGATTCGACGCTGCATGGGGGCGCTATTGCACGGCGATATGCGATGACTGGGCCGCGCGAAGACGCCGTCGACGGAATGCTGAGCATGGTGCTCACCGGGATCAGCGAACTTCACGACGGTACTGGCGGGGAGCCGCTCCGTGACGCTGCGCTGGTCGTGGAGGGAGAGGCAGTCGCTTGGGTGGGTCCCCAAAGCCGACTGCCTCAGGCGAGCGGCACAGTACGGCGCGACGTTGGCGGACGTGCGGTCATACCAGGTTTTGTTGACAGCCACACCCATCTCGTGTTCGCCGGCGACCGCGCCGGCGAGTGGGAACGGCGAATGGCCGGGAAACCATACGCGGCAGGGGGGATTGCGAGCACGGTCCGTGCCACTCGGGCGGCGACCACAGCCGAGCTCTCTCGGAACGCCGAAAGGTTGGCAAGGGAAGCACTTGCCGGCGGGACGACGACCATCGAGATCAAAAGCGGCTACGGCCTCGACGTTGACAACGAGAAGCGGATCGTGGAGATCGCCTCGTCGTTCACCAGCGAGGTCACCTTTCTCGGCGCCCATGTGGTCGCGCCGGAGTTCGCGCAAAGAAGCGACGACTACGTGGAGCTTGTATGCGGTCGAATGCTGGACGCCTGCCGGGCGGCGGCCCGATGGGTCGATGTGTTCTGCGAGCGGGGTGCTTTCGACGCCGACCAGGCACGCGCGGTCCTCGTCGCCGGGCGCGAGGCGGGGCTCGGTCTACGGCTTCACGCTAATCAACTCGGCCACGGACCGGGGGCGGCGCTGGCGGCAGAGATGCGGGCGGCATCGGTAGACCATTGCAGTTTCCTGACCCAATCGGATGTTGACGCCCTCGCTTCGTCATCCACGGTCGTGACACTTCTCCCAGCAGCGGACTTCTCCACACGCTCGGCCTACCCCGACGCCAGGCGACTAGTCGACGCCGGGATTCGCATCGCGCTGGCGAGTGACTGCAACCCCGGCAGTTCCTACACGACGTCGATGGCGTTCGTGATCGCCCTGGCCGTCCGCGAGCTCGGTTTGACAGTGGCAGAGGCAGTAACTGCAGCGACTTCGGGAGGAGCCGACGCGCTGTGCCGCGACGACATCGGCCGGATCGTCGCCGGGAAGAGAGCGGACGTCGTGGTCTTGGAAGCCCCTTCCGCTTCGTGGATCGCGTACCGCCCGGGCGTACCTGCGATTTCGGCGGTGATAAGGGGCGGCCGGCTCGTCGCCGGCGGATGGCCGTCACAGTCGCAATGACCTCACAGGTCGAAACCCCCCAGCCCGCGGCTTCTTGGCGCGACGCTGGTGCGGCGCTCCGACAGCTCGCAGTCGGGACGAAGCTCAGCCCGACCTCCAGGCGGATCCTCGCCCGACTCGTCGAGCACCCCGACGAGCTGGCGTGGCTGTCCGCGAGGGCGCTTGGCGAGAGGGTCGGGGTGAGCCAGCCCTCGGTCAGCCGGCTCGCCACCTCGCTGGGATTCGACGGCTACGGCGCTCTGCGGGACCATCTCCGACAGGCCGGTTTGGGCAGCGTCCGCCACGAACCCGACAAGCCGGCCTGCACGCACGTGGAAACCGTCGTATCACAGGAGGCGGCCAACACGGGCGAGTTATCGATGATCCTCGACGGATGGGTGGGCCTCCCCTCGCTGGCCGAGGCCGCCGTGCGGTCCACGCCCCTCATCGTTGCCGGTGTCCGCGCATCCGCCTACCTGGCGCAGTACTTCGCATACCTCGCGACGAAAGTGCACCGTCACGTTCAGGCAGTAACCAGCGGAGGATCAATCGCTGCTGACGTCCTCGTAGGTGCCCGTTCGTCCGGTGCGAGCGTGCTCGTCGCGTTGTGCATGCCGCGTTACCCGGCGGAAGTTATAGAGGTCATCGAAGGGGCCTGCCGGCTCGGACTGCGGGTCGCTCTGATCTCCGACCAGGCGATGCCCCCGCTGCGAAACGTCGAGCCCGAGTGGCACCTGGCGCTTCCGGTCGGCTCGGCTCTCACCTTCGACGCGCACCCTGCTGCTCTGGTCGCCTTGAGCCTCCTTTTGGACGCAATGTGCGATGTGGACCCCGCGGCAGCCGAGGCGAGACTGGAAACCCTCGACGCCTCCGCCGAGAGCAGCGGGGTTTACTGGTCCGGGGCTTGACGGGGTTTACTGGTCCGGGGCTTGACGGGGCTTGACGTGAAGGATCGGAACTGGCGGTTGAGCTGATCGTGGTGCTGGGCGCTGCCTGCGCCACCAGGCCCGAGATGCCCCGCCGCTCGGCGTACCTCCCCGCTGCTCGGCGTACCTCCCCGCCGCTCGGGACTGGCATCGTTTCGGTCAAAGTCGCTACTGAGAGCCGAGAAATGATTACCATTAGCGGTCGTGGTCGTCACGACGTCGGCGGAGCTTGATGAGCTTGTTCGGCGGCTGCCCGTGCGGCCGTCCACAGCGGTACGGCTGTTCGACCTGATGGACGACCCGGAGTCCTCGCTGTCGCAGTTCGCCGAGATCGTCGAGTTGGATCCGGTGCTGTCGGCTCGGATGCTTCGCCTGGCGAACTCGGCCGCATACAGTTCCCGAGGGGGCGTGGCCTCCGCTACGCGGGCGGTGATGATGCTCGGCTCGTCGGCCGTGCAGGCGATCGTCGCCGCAGCCGCGTTCCCCTTGCTGTCCGACGGAGTAGAACTAGGACCCGACTCGTTCTGGGCGCACGCCATGGAGGTAGGCGCGGCAGCTTCGACGATCGCCCCCGAGCTTGAGGTGGGGGTCGGCGACGCGTTCACCGCCGGTCTTCTCCACGACATTGGGGCTGTGCTGTTACATCTGCGCAACGCCGATGCTTACGCCCGGGTGGTAGCGGGAGGCGAGGAGCGGCTGCTCGAGCGTGAATGCGAGGTGTTCGGGGTTGCCCACCCGGCGGCGGGCAGCCAGGCGGTAGCGAAGTGGGGTTTCCCGAAGGCTCTCGTCGAGGCGGTACGCGACCATCACCTCCCGCTCCTAGGCGCGAGCCGGCTGACGAAAGCTGTAGTGATCGGCGAGTCGGCCGCGGCCGCGGCCGGAGGCCAGTGCGGTCACGAGGGAGCGAGACCGCTCGACGAGGTGCTGGATGAGTGCCGCCTTTGGGTGAAGCCGGCCCAGGTCGCCAAGGCGACCGAGCGGGCTTTCGAGCGGGTTGGTGTCCGCCTTAGGGGAGGCCGGTGAGCGCGTTGCGTGCTCTCGCTGAGCGCGAAGCGGCGGACCTGGTCGGGTTCCGTACGTCTGACCGGGCGCAGCTGATGATACGGCTGGTGCACACCGAGTGCCTCCTCGAACTGTCGCGCCTATCTGCGCATCTCACGGACGTCTCGACGTACTCGGAGGCGGCGATCTCCATCGTGGATCAGTTCCTTCCCGTTCGCTGGTGTGAGCTTGTGTGCGAGATTTCCGGTGTGCCGTCGATCTGTGTTGCCAGAGGCAAGGCAGCGGCGGACGATGACCGATCCAACACGTCGCCCGGGGACGTCATCCGATGCGAGCTGGTGCTGGCAGATCAAGGTGTCGGGGCCCTTGCGTGCGCATTCGAGCTCAGTGGGGTCGGTTCCGTGGAGCTCGTGAATGCTGTGGGCGAGCAGATTGCCTCAGGTCTGCTCATCGTTTCTGAGTCCGAACGGATCCGCCGCCAAGCCGCCCTGGCTGACGCTGCGAGGCTCATACACGGGCTGGGTGACGAGCCGACCGGCCCGGACCTGACCGACCTCGTCGAGGCAATGTCGTTCCTCCCGAAACTCGCCGGGGTGAACCTGCGGATTACCCACGCCTCAGTCGGCGGTCAGATCACCCTGGCTTCGGGGATCGAGGCGTCGGAGCAGCTTCCCGTGTTCGAGCTGCCGGGCGGGACGATCGAGGCCGGTGTCGCATGGGCGGTTGCGCCGCAACCCGAGGACGAGAAGACGGTGAGTGACATGATCGGCCTGCTCGCGGCTGCGATGACCCGCGCGGCCGAACGCCAGCGGCTGGTAGCGGAAGCTCAGACGGATCCGCTGACGGGCGTGTCGAACCGCCGCCACGGTGTGGCGATCCTGTCGCGGGTCCTCAAGCTCGCGGAGTTGTCCAATGAGTACGTGAGCCTCCTCTATTTCGACCTGGACAAGTTCAAGGTTGCGAACGACACGTATGGCCACGCGGCGGGCGACGAGGTGCTCAAGCGGTTCGCGCGGCTCCTTGTCAATTCGGTTCGAAACGCGGATACCGTCGTTCGTATGGGCGGGGAGGAGTTCATGATCGTCTGCCCGGGCATGAACGAGCGCGAGGGGATCAAGATGGGTGAGACGATCGTGTCTCGATGTGTGACAGCATGTGCCAGCGATATGGCGCCGGGGTGGGAGCAGCGCACTTCTGTCGGGCTCGCGGTGTACCCCAACCTCGCGAAAGATCCCGAGGCGTTCATGAAGCTCGCCGACGTGGCGCTCTACAGTTCCAAGCGCAAGGGGGGCAACGTCGTCAGCGTGGCTTCTGACGAGTCGTAACTGACGACTGTGCGCGTATTCGCACAATTTTGGTGCGAATACACGCACAGTCGTTGGGAAATGCTTCCGTTCAGAGGACCATGCTCCCGCCGTCAACAGTGATCAGCTCACCAGTGATCCACGACGACATGTCGCTGCACAGAAACAGGGCCGCTTCGGCTATGTCGACCGGCTGCCCGAGGCGGCGGAGAGGCCACCCGCGATCGGCGAGCTCCCCGTTCGGTTCCCACAAAGCGCGAGCGAAGTCCGTCTTCACAAGTCCCGGTGCGATCGCGTTGACCCGCACCTTCGGTCCGAGCTCTGACGCCAGGTGCTTGGTGAGGTGGATCAGCGCCGCCTTGCTCGTGTCGTAGATACCGATCGGACCGCTGAATTTGAGGCCGCCGACCGAGGAGATATTAAGAACGACTCCGCCGCGTTCAGCCATCGACTGCTTCCATGCTTCCTGGGTCCACACGAGAGGGCCGCGAAGGTTGACTTCCATGATCTTGTCGAAACGCGGCAGGTCTATGTCTATGGAGCGCCCGTAGTAGGGATTGGTCGCCGCGTTGTTCACGAGGATGTCGACGCTGCCGAAACGCTCGATAGTGGCAGAAACCGCAGCCCGAGCCTCATCTGGGCGCCCGGCGTTCGCAGCGAAGCAGGCAGTCTCGCCGTCGATAGTCGAAGCGGCTTCTTCGAGGGCGTCCATCTTGCGTGACGAAAGCATTACGTTCGCTCCGCTTTCGGCGAAGATCTTGGCGATCGCGGCGCCGATACCTTTCGAGGCCCCGGTTACCAGGGCTGTCTTTCCGTTAAGGTCAATTGTGGTCATCACGAAGAATCATTGCGGTATGGCCGCCAGTGCGCAATTTCCTCTGAGCACGCAGCGTGGCATGACGAGTGCGCAGCGTCGCCTACTTGGGCGAGGGCGCCTGACGGCGAGCGCCGATGGGCAGGGAATGCGAGGATGTCGGCTGTGAACGAAGCAGCAGGACCTACTGGGCGACCAACCGATCCCGTCCCTTCGGTCCGCGCTCAATGGGGCGCCCTAGGCATCGGGATGCGGCTGTTTCTGGTCGCTGGACCCGTGGCCGTTGTCGCCGTCGTCGCACTCTTCAGCACTACCCTCGGGGTTGTAGTGGCAGTGCTTGTATTCGGGATGGCCCTGGCGACAGTCGTCTACGCAAAGAACCGATCGGACCGGTTGAACGCGCTCGAGAAGACAATGCGTGGAGATGAACCGTGACCTTGGGCGGGGTTGATGAGCTGACTGCGGCGGCAGATGTATGGCACCTCTAGGGTCGATCAGGTACAATGGGCGAAAGTATGCGCAGCAAACGGCCTCCAAGTACCGCCCAACCTCCAAGTACCGCCGGGGCTCGCCCCCGATCATCCCCCGGGTACTTTTGAGTGGCCTATGTTTCTGCGGCACATGTAGTGACGGCGCCGTCGCTTTCCGCGACGCCGGTCGTTTTGATCACCGCGGCGCTTCTGCTCGCCGCGGTAGTCGCAGTAATCCTCATGTCGTTCGTTCTTTACCGCAGGTCGAGTCGCCAAAGCAGCGGCTTGCACCCCGGTACGAGGGCGTAAGTCAACTTTCGAGCCAGCCGGGCGCTCGCTCCAGGAGGTACTGGCTGACCGCGAGCGCCTTGTCAAACGTCTCGCAGAGCAACTCCTCCCCGGCGAGGACCCGGGCGAGAGACACCTGCTGGCGGGCCACTATCGTGATGCGGCGCTCAGCCGGGTCTGTGGCCGACGCGTAGCTGTCGATAGCCGACGACTCGAGTGGGAGCTCGATCCCACCGATCCCGGCAAGGTCTATCGCGAGTCGAAGCAGGTCGGGTCCCTTCGGAAGGGGCGGCAGCCCCCAAGTGAACGTGAGCGGAAAGTGGAATGTATCCGCAGGATCCTCCCCTTCGGGCAGGTCGACGACGGCATCCTCGAACGCAAGAAGGACCCGAGGGTCGACCTCGAGCGCGAGATGCAGGTCGAGCGGTCCGTTGCAGGCCTCCTCGGGGTGCACGTCGACCTCCCAAGCCTGGCGCAGCGAATAGGTTTCCACGAAGTGCCGCTCGTCGTGCACGTGGAATCCGTGGTCGACGGCATGATCCTTCAGTTCGGCTACATAGCCAGCGACATCGATGACCGCCATGAATACGACGTTACCGGGGGAGGAGGCGGTTCAGCGACCCGTATCGGCTAGCTTGCCTGAAGGTGTCGACCCAACCCCACGACCTTGCGCCTGACGCGGTGCTGGCGGTGCTTCGCGAAGCGGCTTTCGCAGTAAAAGATGCTCTCGGTCACC
>JAKAZH010000087.1 GCA_021815935.1 Actinomycetes bacterium | reverse complement strand
TGGAGACACCAATCTTCCACCCGACGCCAGGCGGCGCGACGGCCCGGCCTTTCACGACGCACCACAACGCCCTCGACGTCGACCTCTATCTGCGCATCGCCCCGGAGCTGTACCTGAAGCGGCTCGTGGTAGGCGGCTTCGAGCGGGTCTTCGAGGTGGCAAGAGTTTTCCGAAACGAAGGTCTGTCACCTCGGCACAACCCCGAGTTCACGATGCTCGAGCTCTACCAGGCTTACGCTGACTACACCGACATGATGGCCATCACCGAGAACCTCGTCGCCGGTGCGGCGATGCAGACCCTCGGGACGACCGAGATCAGCTACGGGGGGCGGGCCCTCTCGCTTTCGGTCCCTTGGCGGCGGGCGACCCTGACCGACCTGATCGCCGAGCATGCAGGGCTGCATCTGGACCTCGACATGCCGGCCGACGAGATGCGAAGCGCCGCCCGCTCGGTGGGGGTCATGCCCGAGCCTGGGTGGGGTCCCGGCAAGGTCCTCCTCGAAATATACGAGAAGACGACCGAAGCGCGCCTTTGGGGTCCTATCTTCGTCACCGACTACCCGAAGGAGGTGTCGCCTCTAGCTCGGGATCATCGCTCCCGCGCCGGATATGTCGAGCGCTTCGAGGGGATAGTCGCCGGGCGGGAGCTGTGCAACGCTTTCAGCGAGCTGAACGATCCGGGCGAGCAGCGATCGCGATTCGAGGCGCAGGCAGCGGCGAAAGCCGCCGGCGACGAAGAAGCGATGTCGATAGACGAGGACTACCTGCGGGCCCTCGACTTCGGTCTTCCTCCGACAGGCGGCCTCGGGATCGGGGTCGACCGGCTCGTGATGCTCCTCGCGGACGCCGACGCGATCCGCGACGTGATCGCGTTCCCGACGCTGCGCCCCGAGACTTCCTGATCCCGGTACTCGGTTATCAGCTGGCGTCCTCCAGCTCGTCTACCAGCCCGTGCCCGACGGCACCCAGGATGTCGATGCTGCCACGGGTAGCGCCGCCTTTGAAAAGCTCGCCGTTTCGCATGGGGTCCAGCGCGGCCTCCGCGCGCCCGGCCCAGTGGCGTGCGGTGGCGATGGAGGAGTCGATTGCGGTTGTGGACAGGACCAGCTCGCGGGCTTTGTCACGCGAAACGGTGTCGAGCGCTGTCCCCAAGATCGCCCTCAGGTCGTCGCCGACCCCCGGTATCGCCAGGGCCCGAAGCACCGGGAGCGTGTAGGTGCCTTCAACCATGTCGTGCCCAGCCGGCTTGCCCAGGTCGTCGTCGGTCGAGATGAGGTCCTTGACGTCGTCCCATATCTGGAATGTCATCCCGAGGGCGTACCCGTAGCCCGTCAACGCCTCGACCTCCGCCGGCGAAGCGCCGAATGTGACACCGCCGACGCGCGCGGCAGTGGCCATAAGCGACGCCGTCTTGCCGGCGATCGACGCCACGTAGGACTCTTCGCTTCGGGTCACGTCGTAGGCGAAGCGCATCTGGCCGACCTCGCCTTCGCAGAGTTTCCCGATAGTACGAGCCAGCAGAGCAGCGATTTCGGTCCCGAGCGACGCTGCGATCTCCGAGGCCCGGGCGAGCAGGAAGTCGCCGGCGAGGATCGCCACGAGGTTGCCCCATTTGGCGTTCGCGCTCATCACGCCGCGCCTCGACGTGGCCTCGTCCATCACGTCGTCGTGATAGAGCGAGCCGAGGTGGACGAGCTCTACCGCCACGGCACCTTCGACGACGTCGTCGGGCGGGTCGATCCCCGATCCGCAAGCCTGGGCCGCGGCGAGCACGAGGGCCGGGCGTAGCCGTTTGCCCCCCGCGTTGACGAGATGCGAAGCGACCTCCGCCAAGAATGGGTCCTCGCCGGAGGTAGCCTTGGCGAGGGACACCTCGACCTTGTCCAGCGCGGACTCGATTCCGGGAAGGCGGAGGCTTTCTGCGGCGTTCATCTGCTACGAGGGTACGCTACGCCCGAGCTAAACAGGAACCCGGAACGTTCCGATGCTTGTTCGAGG
The DNA here is from genome assembly GCA_021815935.1 of Actinomycetes bacterium. The sequence goes on along the minus strand of JAKAZH010000087.1, from coordinate 5,538 downwards.
ACATCGTGAGAGAGGTGACCGCCGAACGAACTTACTCGCCAGGGTCCGGGTAGACTAAGCAAACGGAGGACCGGAATGTTCGAACGTTTTACTGACAGAGCCCGTAGAGTCCTGGTCTTGGCCCAGGAGGAGGCGCGACTCCTCAATCACAACTTCATCGGAACCGAGCACATACTCCTCGGGCTGATCCACGAGGGCGAAGGGGTAGCTGCCAAGGCGCTGGAATCCCTCGGTGTCAGCCTCGAAGCTGTACGCGAGAAGGTCGAAGAGACGATCGGCCCAGCCGGATCGTCGACGACAGGATCCCCGCCTTTCACCCCGAGAGCCAAGAAGGTGCTGGAGCTGTCGCTTCGCGAGGCTTTGCAGCTCGGGCACAACTACATCGGAACGGAGCACATGCTCCTCGGCTTGGTGCGCGAGGGCGAAGGTGTGGCCGTGCAGGTCCTGGTCAGCCTAGGTGCCGACCTCGGACGTGTGCGCCAGCAGGTTATCCAACTTCTGTCGGGATATCAGGCGCCGGGGGGCAAAGAAGCCGCTGCGGCGGGGGTGGGGCCGTCGGCCGGCCAGGACGCTCCGACAAGCTCCCCGGTCCTCGACCAGTTCGGGCGCAACCTGACGCAGCTGGCCCGCGAGCGCAAACTCGACCCGGTCATCGGCAGGGAGCGCGAGATCGAGCGGGTCATGCAGGTGCTTTCGCGTCGCACGAAGAACAACCCGGTGCTGATCGGCGAGCCCGGTGTCGGCAAGACGGCGATCGTCGAAGGGCTCTCCCAGAAGATCGTCTCCGGCGAGGTGCCCGAGACGATCAAGGGAAAGCAGCTCTACACGCTCGACCTCGGGGCTCTGGTAGCTGGGTCGCGTTACCGAGGCGACTTCGAGGAGCGCCTGAAGAAGGTCCTGAAAGAGATACGCACACGCGGCGACATCATCTTGTTTATCGACGAGCTGCACACCCTCGTGGGGGCCGGCGCGGCCGAAGGAGCGATCGACGCGGCTTCGATCCTCAAGCCGATGCTTGCCCGTGGCGAGCTGCAGACGATCGGCGCGACAACTCTCGACGAGTACCGGAAGCACCTCGAGAAGGACGCAGCGCTCGAACGGCGCTTCCAGCCGATCAAGGTCGATCAGCCGTCGTTGCCTCACACGATCGAGATTCTCAAAGGTCTGCGTGACCGCTACGAGGCCCACCACGGGGTGACCATCACCGACCAGGCGGTTGTCGCAGCAGCGAACCTCGCTGACCGCTACATCGCTGACCGTTTCCTTCCCGACAAGGCGATCGACCTGATCGACGAGGCCGGCAGCCGCCTGCGCATCCGCCGGATGGCGACACCCGCCGACTACAAGGCGATCGAGGACGAGATAGCCAGGGTGCGCCGTGAGAAGGAAGTGGCGATCGAGAAGCAGAACTTCGATCAGGCCAAGAAGCTGCGCGAGCGCGAGGAGGAGATGCTCCAGCGCAAGGCGGCCAAAGAGCAGGAGTGGCGCGCCGAGGGTGTCGACCTCTTCGACGTCGTCGACGAGGAGGTCATAGCGGAGGTCCTCGCCAACTGGACCGGGATCCCCGTCTACAAGCTCACCGAGGAGGAGACAGCGAAGCTTCTCCGTATGGAGGACGAGCTTCACAAGAGGGTCATCGGCCAGAGCGACGCCATCAAGGCGGTCTCGAAGGCGATCCGCCGCACCCGTGCGGGCCTCAAGGACCCGAAGCGGCCGAGCGGCTCGTTCATCTTCCTCGGGCCTTCGGGCGTGGGCAAGACGGAGACCGCGAAGACCCTCGCCGAGTTCCTGTTCGGCGACGAAGATTCGCTGATCCAGCTCGACATGTCGGAGTACATGGAGAAGCACACCGTGAGCCGTCTCGTCGGCTCGCCTCCGGGCTACGTGGGCTACGAGGAGGGCGGCCAGCTCACCGAGGCGGTCCGCCGCAAGCCGTTCTCGGTGGTCCTATTCGACGAGATCGAGAAGGCGCATCCCGACGTTTTCAACTCGCTGCTTCAGATCCTCGAGGACGGAAGGCTCACCGACGCGCAGGGGCGCACCGTCGACTTCAAGAACACGGTGATCATCATGACCTCGAACCTCGGCACCGCCGACCTTCGCAAAGCGTCGGTCGGGTTCGCCAAGACCAGCGAGGCCGTGACCTACGAGAAGATGAAGCTCAAGGTGCACGACGCCTTGAAAGCCCACTTCCGGCCGGAGTTCCTGAACCGTATCGACGATGTCATCGTGTTCCACGAGCTGACAAAGGACGAGGTCACAGAGATCATCGACCTGATGGTCATGAGGCTTCAGGGATCGGTGGAAGCCCAGGGCCTCAACCTGGAGTTGACCCCCGAAGCCAAATATTTCGTGGTGGACCGGGGATACGACTCGACTCTCGGTGCGCGGCCGCTGCGCCGTGCGCTGCAGCGACTCGTCGAGGACCCTCTCTCCGAGCGGATCCTCTGGAAAGAGTTCCGCGCCGGCGAGACGATCGTCGTCGACGTCGGGACCGACGACGAGACCGGCGAACCGGCCTTAGTGTTCCGACCTGTCGATCCGATCGTCCCTCCGCCCGTCGAAATGGCGGGGGCGGGCAGCAGCGACTAGACGGTCACACCCCGGTCGTAGCTTGGCGGCATGGTCGTGCCGTCCAGCCAGTTCCGGTGTAGCAGTTGCGATGCGGTGACGCCCCGATGGGTGGGGCGTTGCCCGCAATGCCAGTCATGGAACAGCCTCTCCGAAGAGGCGCGGACCGTTGCTCGTTCGGGACGCCACGTTGTCTCAAGCGCCCGCTTCGAGCGGGCGGGCTCGGGTCCTGTCGAGTTGTGCGCGCTTCGAAGCTCGGGCGCCCAGCCGGTGCCGACAGGCCTCGGGGAGCTGGACCGGGTGTTGGGCGGCGGGGTCATCCCGTCGTCGGTCACTCTTCTGGCCGGCGAACCTGGAATTGGCAAGTCGACGTTGGTCCTACAGACGCTCGCTGCGTGCGCGAGGAAGGGCATCACGAGCCTTCTCGTCTGCGCCGAGGAGGCGCCCGAGCAGGTGCACCGCCGCGCGATCCGCCTAGGGCTGCTGGAGGAAGGCATGTGGATCACGTCGACGTCCGACGTCGAGTCGCTGGCAGCCTCTGTTTGTGAGATGCGGCCGGGGTTGACAGTCGTCGACTCGATCCAGACGGTTTCGGTGTCAGGAGTGGCGTCGCCCCCCGGCTCCGTCGCACAGGTTCGCGCGGCGTCTCAGATGCTGGCGGACTCGGCTCGATCGTCGGGGTCTGCGATGTTGCTGATCGGCCACGTCACCAAGGACGGGTCGATCGCAGGCCCGAGGATCCTGGAACACCTCGTCGACACGGTCCTGTCCTTCGAAGGTGACCGCCACCAAAGTTTCAGGATCTTGCGCGCCGTCAAGCATCGTTTCGGAGCGGTAGGTGAGATGGCGATGTGGGAGATGACCGCTGCGGGCCTCGCCGAAGTGCGCGATCCGGCGGGGATGGTCCTCGCTGATCGCCAACCAGGTCTGCCAGGCTCGGCGATCTTCGCCGCGATGGAAGGGCAGAGGCCGATGCTCGTCGAGGTCCAGGCTCTGGTGACGCGCAACTTCGGTGGGTCACCACGCAGGTCCGCGTCAGGCTACGACCAAGGGCGCCTGGCGCAGGTGCTGGCAGTGCTCGAGGCGAGGGTCGGTCTCGGCCTCGGCAACGACGACGTGTACGTGTCGGCTGTGGGCGGTGTCCGACTCGACGACCCGGGCGCCGATCTGGCGGTAGCGATGGCTGTTGCGTCGGCGAGCACTAACCGCGTCGTCGACGACGGCCTGGTCGTAGTCGGGGAGGTCGGCCTGGGCGGGGAGCTTCGCAGCGTGGCGAACATGTCGACGCGCCTTGTCGAAGCGGCAAGGCACCGCTTCGCCCGTGCCACGGTGCCGCGCGGTACCGAGCCGGTGCAGGGAATTGCGACGCAGCCGTCGGCGACGCTCGGCGAAGCGTTGAACGCTGGTTTGAGGCACACGTCGCCGCCTCCTCGACTTCGGGTACTGGGAGCCTGACTGATCCGGCCGCTTACAGCTTCTCGTTTCAGCGGGCGCGTTGTTCGAGGCGCTCGCGCGAGATGATCCGGTAGCGCCGGTCGGTCTGCTCGATCCAACCTAGGCGGATGAAAGCGGCGATCGCCTTGTTGACGCGCTCGCGCGACGCTCCCACCAGGCCTGCAAGTTCCTCCTGTGTGATAGGTAGCGCGAACTCGTCGCTCGCTCCCGCCATCTCAAGAAGGCGCTTGGCTGTTCGTCCGGTCACGTCGAGAAGCACGGCGTCGGCAAGGTCCGAGTCCGTCGCACGGAGACGGCGCACAAGGAGATGCACGACGTTCCAAAGCAGGACCGGGGAGTCGTCGAGCGCCGACCGGACAGGCCCGTACGGGATTCGAAGGACTTTGGATCGCTCCAGTGCCCTTGCCGAGGTCGAGCGTGGTCCGTCGTCGAACAAGGGCATTTCTCCGAAGACGTCTCCGCGCTCGGTGAGCGCGATAAGAGACTCCCTGCCGTCAGGGGAGCGCCGACCGAGCCCTACCCTGCCGGTGTCGACCACATACAGGTCGGCTGCGTCGTCTCCCTCTTCGAAGAGAACGGCGTTGCGCTTACATGTGACTGTCTCGACGTGTCCGAGCATGCGCTGCAGTGTCGCGTCGTCGAAAGCCGAGAACAGTTCAGATTTGCCGAGCAGCTCGAGGTCGGTCATGGTCGCAACGAGGATACCCTCAACGGCCCGGCCGACGCCGAGCCGTCGTGTCATACCCGCTGCGGATAGTGGGTCAATTCGGATGTTCGGTGCTAACTGGTGCTAGCTAGAGTTTGCAAGGTACCAGCGGGCATGGTTGGGCTATGAAAGGATGTTCCCTATGGCCATGACCGAGACACGCCCGGTGGTAGCAGTTTCGCCGGGACGTCCCAAGGGGGGGAACCAGCGAGTGTACGCAGTTGCGTTCGACATGGACACCAAGGCATTGAAAGAGGCCTACGGGTCCGCCAGTTGGCGTAATGCGTACATGGATATTCGGAATTTCCTAGCTACGTATGGGTTTTCTTGGAAACAAGGGTCACTTCAATTCAGCAGCGCCGAAGTCACGCCCGTCACGGTGGTGTTGGCCGTTCAGGAGATGACCAAGGCGTTCCCCTGGTTTGCGCCGTGTGTTCGTGACATTCGAATGCTGAGGATTGAGGAGGACAACGACTTGATGCCAGCAGTCGCGTCTGTTGCTCCGGTGTCCCCCCACCCGCCTGCTGAGATCCTTGATCTGTTCTCGGCGTTAGATGCCGACGACTCAGTTGAGTAGTTGTGCGATTTGGGTGACCGACCACGAGTGTTCTTCGCTACGACGCTACCGGAGTCAAAGTGCTAACTGGACCGAGCGCCCGACCCCAAACTGACCCGCTACCCCGCTGCGGCACGCCTGCCCACGGCTGGTATCCTGGAAGTCGGAGAACGACTTTCTCGTCTGGAGACGCATGACTTTCGATGTTGGAGACAAGGTCGTCTACCCGCACCACGGCGCGGCGACCGTG
>JAKAZH010000086.1 GCA_021815935.1 Actinomycetes bacterium | reverse complement strand
CCACCGTTACCTCTACTAGGTCCTCGGTACTTGACATCGAAGCCTTCTTCTGCACCATTCGACTGACCTGATATTCCGCTAGAACCTCATTGGCGGGCGAGTAACCATAACACTTGGCAGCGCCGAGTTAATCCCGTCCCTCCGGAGGCTTCGAGGGAGGCCGTTTAGGGCTAGTAGGTTGTGTGCGTGCCCGGCGACCCCGCCCTACATCCCGACGAACCCGCGAGACGCGCGCCGGCCGCCTACCCCGACGTCGCGCGTTCGCCCAACCTTCCCGAAGTCGAGGAACAGGTCCTCAAGTCGTGGGAGACGGCGGGCACCTTCGCCCGCTCGATAGAGGCTCGACGAGGGCGGCGGGAGTTCGTCTTCTACGACGGCCCCCCGTTCGCGAACGGCCTTCCCCACTATGGGCATCTCCTGACCGGGTTCGTCAAAGACGCTGTACCCCGCTACCAGACGATGCGTGGTCGGCTGGTCGAGCGCCGTTTCGGCTGGGACTGCCACGGCCTGCCAGCCGAGGTCGAGGCAGAGAAGGAGCTGGGCGTCTCCGGTCGGGCGGCGATCAGCGAGTACGGCATCGATGCTTTCAACAGTTTCTGTCGAAGTTCAGTACTCCGCTACACAGACGAATGGCGCCGGTACGTGACGCGCCAAGCCCGGTGGGTCGACTTCGACAACGACTACAAGACGATGGACCTCTCCTACATGGAGAGCGTTATGTGGGCCCTCGCGGAGCTTTACGAGAAGGGCCTTCTATACGAGGACTACCGGGTTCTTCCCTACTGCTGGGAGTGCGAAACCCCGCTGTCCAACTCCGAGACTCGCCAAGACGACGCCTACCGAGAGCGCCAGGATCCGGCCGTCACAGTCGCCTTCCACCTGCCGGGCGCCGATCCGCTCGACCTGTGGGTGTGGACGACCACACCGTGGACTTTGCCGTCGAACCTCGCGCTCGCCGTCGGAGCCGAGATCGACTACGCCGTGTTCGAACGGGAAGGCCGCCGGTTCGCAATCGCCGACGACCGGGTGAGCGCCTACGAAAAGTCGCTCGATGGAGCCACACGTACAGCGACATTGCGCGGCAGCGATCTAGTGGGACGGAGCTACGAGCCGCTGTTCCCCTATTTCAGCGATACGGCCAACGCCTTCGTCGTGCTTGGCGCCCAGTTCGTCAACACCGACGAAGGGACCGGGGTCGTGCACATGGCTCCAGGTTTCGGGGAGGACGACCAGATCGCCTGCGCCCAAGCCGGGATCCCCGTCGTTTGCCCGGTCGACGACAGGACCCGATTCACCGGAGAAGTCCCCGACTTCGAGGGTCTGCAGGTATTCGAAGCCAACCAACCGGTCATCAGAGCCCTCAGGGAAAAAGGTTTCCTCGTGCGCTCTGACTCATACGTTCACTCCTACCCGCACTGCTGGCGAAGTGACACGCCGCTCGTCTACCGCGCGGTTTCATCGTGGTTTGTCAAAGTCACTGCCATAAAAGCTCAGCTAGCAGAAGCTAACGCCAAGATCGGCTGGGTTCCCGAGCACGTCAAAGACGGCTCGTTCGGGCGTTGGCTCGACAACGCCAGAGACTGGTCCATATCGAGAAACCGGTTCTGGGGCTCGCCCATACCGGTGTGGAAAAGCGACAATCCCGAGTACCCGCGAATCGACGTGTATGGAAGCCTCGACGCCCTTGAGGCCGACTTCGGCGTCCGGCCGGCGGATTTGCATCGCCCGGCGATAGACCAGCTGACCCGCCCGAACCCCGACGACCCCACCGGTCGATCGACGATGCGACGGATCACCGACGTGCTCGACTGCTGGTTCGAAAGTGGCTCCATGCCGTTCGCGCAGGTGCACTACCCCTTCGAGAACAAGGAGTGGTTCGACACTCACTACCCGGGCGACTTCATAGTCGAGTACATCGGTCAGACCCGCGGCTGGTTCTACACCCTTCACGTGCTCGCCGTCGCCTTGTTCGGACGTCCGGCATTCTCGAATTGCCTGGCGCACGGGATACTTCTCGGCGACGACGGAGCCAAGCTGTCCAAACGACTCCGCAACTACCCTGACCCTCTCGCCATGTTCGACCGCTACGGCGCGGATGCTATGCGATGGTTCCTCCTCAGCTCCACGATCATGCGAGGGGGAGACATGGTCGTCGACGAGGCGGGCATCAAAGACGCTGTCCGCGCAGCCGTCCTCCCGTACTGGAATGCCTGGTACTTCTTCGCTCTGTACGCTAACGCCGACCGGCGCAGCGCCGACCATCAGCACAGCGACTCCTCCAACGTCTTGGACCGCTACATCATTGCGAAACTCGCCGACGCCGTCGCTGCCGCAGGAGCTTCGATGGAGTCATTCGATCTGTCAGGAACGACGTCGATCGTCGAATCTTTCCTGGATTCGCTCAACAACTGGTACATCCGTCGCAGCCGCGACCGTTTCTGGGGCACCGGTTCAGGCCGGGAGGCCGACACGCAGGACGCTTTCGACACTCTCGCGACCGTCCTCGAGGTGTTGAGCAGGCTGGTAGCTCCTATTCTTCCGATGATCTCCGAGGTCGTGTGGCGAGGCCTGACAGGCGGAGAGTCGGTACACCTCGCCGACTGGCCGAGCGAGGACCGCCTTCGCGCCGACGGAGCGCTCGTGAAAAGGATGGACCTCGCCCGCGACGTGTGCGGGGCCGCGCACTCGCTTCGAAAAGCGAACAATCTGCGTGCCCGGCTACCGCTCGGCGAGCTCACCGTGGCGGGTCCCCAAGCCGGCGAGCTTGCCGACCTGGTCGGGCTCATCGCTGACGAGGTCAACGTGCGCTCTGTCATCCTCTGCGACGACCCCTCGATGTTCGCGAGCCCTCAGCTGAGCGTGGTCTTCAAGGTTGCGGCGCCTCGCCTGGGATCTGCGATACAGGGCGTCGCAGCAGCCGCGAAGCGCGGCGACTGGGAGATCCTCGACGACGGAAGCGCACGGGTCGGCGCCGAAGTTCTCGTCGAAGGCGAGTTCGAGATGCGCGTCACCCCGCTGGACCCTGCTACTACGCGGAACCTGCCGGGAATGGCGGGGGTCGTCGTCCTCGACTTGGAGGTGACCGCGGAACTTGCCTTGGAGGGCCGAGCCCGGGACCTTGTCAGAGAAGTCCAGCAGATCCGACGCGACCTCGGCCTCGAAGTCTCGGACCGCATAGATCTCGCCGTCAGCGGTGACGTCGAAGTTCGCGAAGCCGTCGACTTACACGGGGATTGGGTGGCCGAGCAGGTGCTTGCAGCATCGCTAGTCTGGGTCGGCACCACCGCCGAGCAACCGTCGTGGAGGCGGGTCGAACTCGCCGACGGATCGTCGGCCGCCGTCTCCGTCGCAGTCGCCGGCTAACGCCTAAAGAACCGACGTCAACGGGGATACCCCCGCTCAGCGCCGGCGTCTGAGCCGTCCTCCGATTCGGTGATCATCCTCGAAGCGGTCGCCATCATCGAAGAAGTCGTCCATAGCCTTGTCGTCGTCGTCGTAGCCCCCTCCACCGCTTTCGCTCCCAGGGTCAGGGTTGCCCGGCTGGATGCTCAGAAGCTGCGTTGAGTCGGCTCCTACTGCCGGCCATATCGACGTCTCGGAGCCTGGCGCGCTGACCCTACCCAGAGGTTCCGGCTCGACCGGGACGCTCGGGACCGGCGCAGCCGCGCCGGTGTACGACGAGGCGCCGGCGCGCCGGGCAAGGACGTCCGCACCCCGGGTACCCGGGGCGGGCCACAGGATCCCGACGCGATCTACCGCTGCCAGAGCCTCGCTGAGCGACTCCACTACATGGGCCTTGTGCTCCTCCACCCAACGCTGCAGGGTGTCGACTTCCAGCTGGGCCTGCGAACGCTGAGACTCGAGCTTGGCGAGCTCGGACCGTGCGTCCGAGATGCTGTCCTCGAGGGTCCGCCGCCCCTGCTGCTCGGCTTCGGCGACGATGCTCTGAGCCTGCTGCTCCGCAGAGGCGAGAATCCGGGAAGCTTGCTCCCGAGCCTCGGCGACCGCCATGTCGGCTGTGCGCTGCGCGAGCACTAGTGTCCGCCTGAGCGTGTCGTCGGAACCACCCGTTTCGCTCGCAGCCGACTCGGCGCGCTGCGCTCGTTCGACGGCTTGGCGGAGGCGGTCTTGGAGTACTTCGATCCCTGCGGCTACCTGCTCCAGGAAATGGTCGACATCTTCGGGGTGGTACCCCCGCATCTTTTCCCGGAATTCGACTTCCCTGAGCGTCTTCGGTGAGACTTCCATTCCCCCATCCTAGACGCGCGCCGCGACTGGCGCCGTGATCGTCGCTCCGGCCCGGTCCGCACAGACGCGGTGCCGCCTTCGCTTAGATGGGGAGTCTGCCGAGGATGTCGTTGACGACCAGCTGCACCACGATGATCGCTACGAGGAACGAAAGGTCGATCATTCCTATCGGCGGGACGATCTTGCGGAACGGGGCGAGGACCGGCTCTGTCACGGCGAAAACGACCTTGCGGACAGGGTTGAGCGGGGACGTCGGGTTGTAGGGGAACCAGCTGAGCAGCGCCCGCGCGAAGAGTATGAGCACGTATATCTCGCCGAGGTCGAACAGCGGGTTCCCGGAACGGAAGGAGAAGAACACTAGGTCGGCTCAGGTCCTGTATCCGCGTTCTTGGAGGCGCCGTCGCTCCTCGGAGGAAACCTCTACGTTGGACGGCGTCAGGAGGAACACCTGGTCGTCGATCTTCTCCATCGCTCCTGCGAGCGCGTAGGTGACCCCGCTGCAGAAGTCGATCATCCGACGGGCGAGGTCGCGTTCGTTGGCCTGCAGGTTCACGACGACGGGCTGGCCGTTCCGGAATCGGTCCCCTATCAGCTGCGCGTCGGAGAAACGCGTCGGCTCGACGATGTGCGGTTTGGCTGTATGGATCGGATTGATCGGCCGGACGACTGCCGGCCGGGGTGTTACTGCGGCGGGCGACAGCGACGGCTCTGGCTGTTCCCGGTATCCGCCTTCGCGCGAGCCGAGTTCACGGGCACCCGAATCGCGCCCAACCGGCCTGACCGACGACACTGCCGGCTCGGGTTCGGCGTAGCGGCGCGACGCCCCGACCGGTTCCTCGTAGCCGTAGTCCTCGAACTCGTCGTCGGCCAAACCTAAGTACACCATGGCCTTCTTCATAATTCCAGCAGCCATCGGGCTCCTCCTCAAACGTTATTGTAGCGGTGCTGAGCTTTCTGCGATGGGCGCTCCCCGAAGAGGGCCCGTCCAAGCCTCAAGACCGTCGCCCCCTCCTCGACAGCCACCTCGAAGTCGTCGCTCATACCCATCGAGAGTTCGTTGAGGCCGAGGGAATGCGCTCGATCCGCCAGCCAACGAAAGCAGCGCCTCGCCTCGTGCAGCGATCCTGGCGGCGCTACGGCCATGAGGCCTACCGGGCGCACCTGCGCTCGCCTCGATTGCGAGTACAGCTCGTCGAGGTCCGCCGGGTCGCAACCTGGCCGGCCCCGGATACGGCCAACGTTGACCTGGAGGAACACCTCGGAGCCGGGTGCGACCTTGGCGACCCCGTCGAGTGCGCTCGGGCGGTCCAACGAATGCCAGACGCTGACGACAGGGGCGAGGTGTTTGAGTTTCCTTCGCTGCAGGGCCCCCAGGTAGTGCCATCGGCACTCTGCAGGCGCCAGGGCAGCCTTGGCGACCAACTCGTCGCCGTAGTTCTCGCCGATGTCGATGAGGCCGGCCGAGACAGATGCCTTGACAGCGTCTATGCCGAATCCTTTTGTCACCGCCACGATGCGAACATCGTCTCGGCGGCGACCTGCAGCTTCTACACGGCCTTGGACGACCTCGAGGCGCTTGGCGACTTCGCTTGCGAGGGAGCTCACGGCCGCCGCTACGTGCACCAGATCACGGTTGCTTGGCGGCGCTTCGTCTGCTGCGACCGCCACGACCAGAGGCCACCACCACACGCAGTGCATTCGCGCGACATGTCGAGCAGCGTCGCCCCGGCGCCACGAAGCGCAGCTGTGACCCCGGCTGGCAAGTTCAATGACAACTCACCACTGCGATCTGTAGCGCCGAGGGCACAACCGAGCCTGGACTCGACCTGCGCGAGCTCGCCGGCGCCGAAGGTGTAGCAGCACGGGTGGATGCACGGCCCGAGGACAGCTTCGACTCGTGTCGCACCCAGACGTCGCATGCCTTGAACCGTCGCTTCGATCACACCGGCGCGCAGTCCTCGCCACCCCGCGTGGGCGACACCGATCACACCCTCGGGACTCGCCATGGCGATTGGGGCGCAGTCGGCGCTCTGGACCGCCAACGCAACTCCGCGAGCGGCGCTCACCGCAGCGTCGGCGGGCTCGCCCAAACAATCACCGGGGTGCTCTACGGTTACGACCCTGGCGCCGTGCACCTGGTCCAGTGTCGTCCATGACAGATCGACGACCTTGCGGCGCCGAACTTCGGCGATCCAGCCGGGCTCGGCGAAGTCGCCGTGGGCCCATCCGGTGCACGCCACCCTGGCCTTCTCGAAAATCGTCCACTCTGCGGCCAAGCGAGGGCCGCTATGCGTCGACGCGCCGTGCACTGTCACTCGGGGAAGGCGCCCGGCGTCACTTCAAAAAGTCGGGGACGTCGAACTCGTCGCCGATCAGGCCGAAATCGTCGCTGTTGCGAAGCTCCCTCTCCGTGGCGAGGAGGCCAAGGCCGGCTTTGGCGGCGGGACGCTCCTGTTGGGCGGGACGGTCCCACCCGTCGAAGCCCGCAGCGATGACGGTCACGCGAACTTCGTCTCCCATCGAGTCGTTGATCACAGAGCCGAAGATGATGTTGGCATCCGGATGCGCTACGCCGTGGATGATCTCGGCAGCTTCGGTGACTTCGAAGAGGCCGAGGTCGCTCCCGCCGGCGATGTTCAACAGGATTCCTTGCGCTCCCTCTATCGAGGCTTCGAGGAGCGGGGAGGTGATCGCCAGCCTCGCCGCTGTGACCGCACGATTGTCGCCTGAGGCCGTCCCGATGCCCATGATGGCGGTGCCGGCGTTGCTCATGATCATCTTGACGTCGGCGAAGTCCGTGTTTATCAGTCCCGGGGTGGTGATCAGGTCGGTGATACCCTGAACACCGGACAACAGCACCTCGTCGGCCATCTTGAAAGCGTTGACCATCGACGTCTTCTCGTTGGACACGGTGAGAAGACGGTCGTTGGGGATAACGATCAGGGTGTCGACTTTCTCCCTCAAGCGCTGGATGCCGGCTTCGGCCTGGGTCGACCTGCGGCTCCCCTCGAAGCCGAAAGGCCGGGTGACTACCCCGATCGTGAGCGCACCGAGAGACTTTGCGATCTCTGCCACGACGGGCGCTCCGCCTGTACCGGTGCCGCCACCTTTGCCCGCCGTGATGAAGACCATGTCGGCGCCTTTGAGAGCCTCCTCGAGGTCCTGGCGGTGCTCTTCGGCGGCTGCTCGACCGACTTCGGGGTCGCTGCCGGCCCCGAGGCCGCGGGTCAGCTGGCGCCCGATGTCGAGCTTGACGTCTGCATCGCTCATGAGCAGGGCTTGAGCATCGGTGTTGAC
>JAKAZH010000085.1 GCA_021815935.1 Actinomycetes bacterium | reverse complement strand
AAATCGAAACCTTCAGGCGTCGCAGCAAACGTAGACCTCAAGCCCATCGCCGTCAACTGCCCACCGTCAATCTCGACGGCCGTGCGCTGCCTGTAGGCGAACCAGGGAGCATGAGGTGACCTTGGTGGCTGGGGTGGATTGCTCGACGCAGTCCACGAAGGTGCTGATCGTCGACGCCGACGACGGAACGGTCGTCGGCGAGGCTGCCGCCCCCCACTCCGTCGGCGGGACAGCGGGAGCGCGCGAGACCAACCCTGCAGTCTGGGCGGACGCCTTGTCGGCGTGTGTGGCCGCAACCGGATTGGGCGGTGACGTGGCTGCGGTATCGGTCGCGGGCCAGCAGCACGGCCTTGTAGTCCTTGACGATCAGCGTCATGTGCTGCGCCCGGCGATCCTGTGGAACGACACGCGAGCCGGGACTGAAGCATCGGCGCTCGTCAGGGAACTCGGCGGTCCGCCGCGATGCGCTTCGACTGTCGGTTCTGTGCTCACCCCGGCGTTTACTGTCGCGTCCTGGGCTTGGCTGCGCGAATCCGAGCCGGAACTTTGCGGGCGGGCGCGCTGGGTTTGCCTTCCCCATGACTACCTCACGGCACTTCTGACAGGCGGACCGCTTGTCACCGACCGCAGCGACGCGTCGGGAACAGGATGGTGGAGTCCGAACGCCGAGGACTATGTCGATGAGGTCCTGTCGCTAGGCGCGGTGCGCCTCGATCGTTCGCAACTCCCGACGGTGCATCGCGGCGACGAGACCGCAGGGTACGTCTGCGCCGGGGCGGCTGAAACGTTCGGTCTCGCCGGGGGGGCCGTCGTCGCGGTCGGTGCCGGCGACAACGCGGCGGCCGCCCTCGGGCTTGGTCTGCAACCGGGTGACGTCGCGGTGTCACTCGGAACGTCCGGGACTGTTTACGCCGTTGCTGGGCGGCCGAGCTGCGATCCAACCGGTATCGTTGCCGGGTTCGCCAGCGCAGACGGCGCCTACCTTCCTCTCGCCTGCACGCTAAACGCAACCCTCGCCGTGGATTCGGTGGCACGGATTCTCGGCTTGGATCGCGGGGAGGTCGCACCGTCAGACGGGGTGGTGTTCCTGCCGTGGCTTGACGGCGAGCGCATCCCGAATCGTCCTAGCGCCTCAGGAGCTTTGGTGGGTGTCCGCCACGACACCGATCCAAGGTCAGTGCTTCAAGCGGCCTACGAGGGGGCGGCTGCGACTCTACTAGCAGCGCTCGACAGCCTCGCCGGTTGGGCATCGATCGACGACGCTTCCCCTCTAATTGTCATCGGCGGAGGAGCCCGGAGCAAGGTGTGGCGGGAGGTGATCGGCCGTCTCTCCGCCAGGCCGCTCGTCGTCCCCGACGCCTCGGAGCTGGTCGCGTTGGGCGCGGCGGTGCAGGCGGCCGCTGCTGTGACCGGGCGTTCCCCGACGAGTGTCGCCGCCGCTTGGGGTACTCGACGCGGTCTTCGAATAAACGCAGTTGACAGAGACGACGATGTGATCGACCGAATAAAAGAATGGACGACCACCGTGGCCTCGTTTGCAGACCGCGACCGCCGCGAGGAATAGTTTTCGTTTGCCGGCTCTATCTCCTTGACGGACACAGAGCCGGACGATATAGTCCTACCTGTTACCAATGCACATAGGTAAGGTGGTTATGGGGGTAACCGGGGAATTCAGACTCGACTACATGCTCTTGCACAGGCTGTCGCTTCGACCGTGCAGCGGGTACGACCTGACGCAATGGCTGCGAGTCGAGGGCCAGTTTCTGCAGTCACGTACCCATGCGAGCCACGTATACAGGACTCTCGCGAGGATCACCGAGGCCGGCTGGGCCGTATTCGAGGTGGACCCCCGCGAAGGCAGACCGGACGCGAAGGTTTACACGCTCACCGCGTCGGGACATCGGGAGCTACTGCGATGGGCGACATCGCCGTATGAGCCTGGCAGCCGTTTCGCTGACCCGCACTTCACTTGCCGGTTCATGATCGTCGCGGCTATCGACGACGACGCCACCGTTGAACTCGTGCAGACGGAACTCGCCTACAGGCGGACGCAGGTGGCACGCTTTCGTCACCGCGACCGCACCCTCAGCTTCGAGAACCCGATCCCTGAAGTCGACACTGCACGTCAGCAGGATGTTTACGACCGTCTCCACCAACGCGGCATGCGTGCAGTCGACGCGTGGATCGAATGGCTCAACTCGACGCTCAGCGAACTCGAGTCGCGGCGCGCCGAAAGACAAACGCTCGTCGGGGCAGGAACCTCGGCGACAAACAGCCGATGAGGACCTCGAACACAACTACTGCGATCACAAATAGGGGGATCACAATGAATCGACCTACCCGCTTCGCCAGCGTTGCTCTCGCCGGGACACTCACCGCCGCCCTCGCTGCCGCGTGCGGCAGTAGTAGCGCTCCCAGCTCAAGTCCGGGAACTTCATCGGCATCTTCAGCCACGAACGCCACTTCGGCCTCCACCGCCGTTTCCGCCGGGAGCGGCGGCCTGCTCAAGGTGGCCCTGCCAGCCGGTGTCATGACCAGTTTGAGCCCGCAGCCTTACGGGGTGAACAGCAACTGGTTCAGTCGGGCGATCTACGACCCGGTAGTGAACCTTAGCGGGACGACCCCGACACCCGGACTCGCCACATCCTGGACGTTCGCTCCCGGCGATAGCTCCCTTACTCTGACCCTCCGATCGGGAGTGAAGTTCAGCGACGGAAGCACCTTGGCAGCGTCCGACGTCGTGTGGAACATCAACTGGCTCAAACAGGCGACTACCGGCGCCCAAGCTTTCGCGCTCTGGCAGGAAGTCACCGCGACGGCGCCGACGCCGACCACTGTCACCCTGGCGTTCGCCCACCCGGTCCCCGAGATCTTCGGGATGCTCGCCGACGCTCTGATAGTAAAACCGAACGGGCAGACCAAAGGTATCGGCACGGGCCCGTTCGTGGTCAAGGCGTTCACTCCCGGCACTTCGCTCACCTTGACTCGGAACACCGCCTACTGGCAGCCAGACGAACCGAAGTTGAGCGGAATTGACTTCACGAACTACCCGGACGCGTCGAGCGCCACCCTCGCCCTCAAATCAGGGACCGTGAACATGATCGTGGGACCCCAGCTGACGGCAGTCGCCGGGCTGAAATCCTCCGGTTTCACCGTGACTGCCGCGCCCGCCACCGGCAACTATGACCTGCTGTTCAATACGACGTCGGCCCCGCTCAACAACAGCCTCGTTCGCGAGGCGCTCAGCTTGGCCTTCAACCGCCAGCAGTTCGTGCAAACCGCGCTCATGGGCGACGGTGCTGTCTCGTATTCGATCTGGCCGCCCGACTCGCCTGCGTTCACCACAGCCGGTAACTCAGGATCGTTCGATCTCGCGAAGGCGAAACAACTGTTGACCCAAGCGGGCGTGGGGCCGTTCACGTTAAACGTGGAAACACCAGCATTCCTGCCCCAAACGACGTTTCTTCCTATCTACCAGCAGAATCTCGCGACGATCGGGGTCACCCTCAACATAAAGACGATCGATCCTGCTACCTGGGCTTCGGCTGCCAGCACCGGGAACTTCCCTCAGGCCCTCGCCCACATCTACCAGTTCGCTAACTCCGACCCGGGGCTCCTCTTCATAGCGTTCCCGTTCCGACCGACAGCCAACGCCGAGCATTTCACGGCGACCACTTACACACAGGCGGTCGCTCAGGCGTCGACTTGGCAGGCGGTCTCAGCGCGGATCAGTGACTACTCCAAGATCGGCGACTACGTCAAACAGGAGGCGTTCATGCTGCCGCTTGCCACGTACAGCAACTTCTACGCCACCGCCTCGAATGTATCGGGTTTTGTTAGTGGCGCTGACAGCATTCCCGTATACAGCGCGATGGCAGTGAAGTGACGATGACGTCTGTCAGCGCTGACGTGGCGTGATCCGAGACGGTGTCCGGTCGTCGCGCGGTTAGGCGCTCGTCGGGGAGACATTTGCGACGGGGGCATTCCCCGAAGCAAGTAGGGCTACCCAGGCACTCGCCGGTCGCTACGCGCGGTCCCGCAACCAGCCACCCATGACCACTGCGACTAACTCGCCGTCACCTCACATCGACAGCGGCGCCGATGATCACGCGTCAGGCGTCGTGCTGCAAGTTTCGGACCTGGTCGTCGACATTCGCGGCGGCTCAGGACTTCTCAGAGCGGTCGATGGCGTCAGCTTGGAGGTTCGACGGGGAGAAGTCCTAGGCGTCGTCGGCGAGTCTGGATCTGGCAAGAGCATCACCGCGTTGTCGATCCTGCGGCTACTGCCCTACCAAGCCCAAGTTAAAGCCGGCACAGTCGTCTTGGGCGGATGTGATCTCCTCGCGCTCGGCGACCGAGAAATCCGGGCTGTCCGAGGCCGCCGAATAGCGATGATTTTCCAAGACCCTCTCAGCTCCCTGAACCCACTGATGACCGTCGGACGTCAGCTCGTCGAGGCGGTCCGGGTCCACGACCGGTCGGTGACAGCATCCGATGCGCTGAGCAGGTCAGCCGACCTGCTCGTCGAGGTCGGCTTTCGTGAACCCGCCAGGATACTTCGAAGCTACCCGCACGAGCTGTCGGGCGGGATGCGCCAACGGGTGATGATCGTCATGGCAATGACCAACAGGCCGGATCTGATCATCGCCGACGAGCCCACCACCGCACTCGACGTCACAACTCAAGCGCAGGTGCTCGACTCCTTGCAGCGAGCCCGAGAAGAGTTAGGGTCCGCGATGATCCTGATCAGCCACGACCTCGGCCTGATCGGCGAGCGCGCTGACCGGGTCAACGTCATGTACAACGGTCGAATCGTCGAGGCAGGCACGACGGCCGAAACGCTCGCGAACCCGAAGCACCCCTACACGATCGGGTTGCTCGCGAGCCGGCCGACCCTCGCACGGCGTCGCCGGCTCGAGCCGATCCCGGGCGCTCCTCCAAACAGCAGCGACGTCACTGCGGGCTGCGCGTTCGCGCCGCGTTGCAGCCTTCGCCAGGACCGATGCGACCGTGAGGCACCCGTGTTGTTGCGAATCGGGGGTGACACCGCGAGCGTCGCCTGCTATTACGCTGAGACGTCAGAAAGCTCAAGGCAGATCACCTCCGATAGCGATGCCGGGTCGGTCTCGTCTGAAAGCGGCGTCCCTGACAGAACCGGCGCGGCGGTTCTGTCAGTCGTGGAGCTTGTCAAGGATTTCGGAAAGCGTTCCAAGCTGTTTAGCCGCGCTTCGCCGGCGCTACGGGCCGTGGACTCGGTATCGTTTCGGATCGCGGAGGGGACGACGTTGGCGTTGGTCGGCGAGTCCGGGTCAGGGAAATCGACGGTCGCGCGAGCCGTCCTCAGGCTCATCGAGGCGACTTCGGGCTGCGTCGAGTTCCGCGGGAGTGACGTCGGGGCGCTCCGAGGTCGACAGTTACGGCGATTCCGCGCCCGGGCACAACTCGTCCAGCAAGACCCTTACTCCGCTCTGAACCCGAGGATGACCGTCGGGGAGGCTATCAGTGAGCCGTTGAGGATCCACGGTTCGCTCCCCCGCTCGCAGGTGGCCAGCCGGGTGAGCGAACTGTTGGAGTCCGTCGGCTTGCAGGCCGAACACGCCGGACGGTTCCCACACGAGTTCTCCGGAGGTCAACGCCAGCGGATCTGCATCGCCCGCGCGTTAAGCGTGAACCCCGATCTTTTGGTTTTGGACGAACCGGTGTCCTCGCTGGATGTGTCGATCCAGGCGCAGATCCTGAACTTGCTGGACGACATTCAACGCGACCGACTTATCACCTATCTGTTCATCACCCACGACCTCGCGGTCGTTCGCAGCGTCGCGGATCACGTCGCCGTGCTCTACAAGGGCACCATCGTCGAGACCGGCCCGATCGAGGCGGTGCTCGGCGATCCGCAGCACCCGTACACCCAACTGCTCCTAGCCGCGGTACCCGACCCCGCGCGTCACGGTATAGCTCGCCCCGCTACGCCGATCAGCGAAAGCCGCGCCGAGTTCACCCCGACAGGCTGCCCGTTTGAGGGCCGCTGCCCGAAAGCCCAGGAGATCTGCGCGACCGCCAGACCGCCGCTTGTCGCGACGCCCGGCGGCCAGCTCGCGGCCTGCCACTTTCCTGGCGCAGGCTCGCCGTGAAGTGGCTTCTGAGCCGGGTCGCGCAAGCGATCGCTGTCATGTTCGGCGTAACGACAGCCCTGTTCTTAGTGCTGCGAAGCGTACCAGGCGACCCAGCCGCTGTGATCGCCGGACCCAGCGCCTCCCCCGCGACGATCGCAGCGATCCGCGCGCAGTACCATCTCAACGATCCGATAGCCCTCCAGTACTGGCATTGGATCACTTCCGTTCTCAGCGGCAACCTCGGGACGTCCCTCGCGTACCAAGTGCCAGTAGCAACCCTTATCAGACAGGCCCTCCTTCCGAGCCTCGAACTGCTCGCAGCGGCCCTCCTCATCGGCGTAACCTCCGGGGTCGCCCTCGGCGTCCTCGCCGCGACGCACCAGAGAAAGACGGCCGATCTGGCGGTAAGCGGCTTCACCGCCGGAGCGCTCGGCATGCCCGCCTTCTGGGTAGGGCTGCTGCTGATACTGCTCTTCTCGGTGGATCTCCGATGGGTTCCGTCAGGAGGTTGGGCGAACATTTTCACGCAACCAGCGAAAGGCTTCGAAACGCTCATCCTGCCCGCGGTGACCCTCGGACTGGGAGTCGCAGCGGTCCAGGCACGATTCGCGCGGGCCGCGATGATCGAAGCACTCAACGGTGACTATGTACGAACCGCCAGAGCCAAAGGGGCCAGTGAACGCACCGTGGTGTGGAAGCACGCCTTGCGCAACGCCCTCCTCCCGGTAGTCACCATCACCGGCATCCAAATCGGCGTCTTACTAGGAGGGGTCGTTATCATCGAGAACGTCTTCTCTCGACCCGGACTCGGCACGGTGATCACAAACGCGATCGCCAGCCGAGACTACCCGGTAGTCCAAGGCGTCACGTTGGTCCTTGTCGCCGCCTTCTCAGTCATAAACCTGGCAATCGACGTGCTGTACACGTACATCGACCCCCGGATACGCAGGTGACGGCCGTGGAACCCACTACCGTCTCTCGATCCTCCCCCGCCGGGGTCACGGCGCGTGCGATGCCGCGCTCACCGTGGCGGAGAGCGGCCCGACGGTTGGTCCGCCAGCCGGCCGGGATCATCGGCATGATCCTCGTCGTCAGCTACATCGCCATGGCGGCCGTCCCATCATGGATCGCGCCGCACGACCCGCTGCATTCTTTCACCAACGAGACGCTCAAGCCCCCGAGCGGCCGCTTCATCTTCGGCACAGACCCGATCGGGCGTGACGTCCTCTCCAGAGTTATCTACGGAGCGAGACCGGCGATCATCACCGGCCTCGCGGCGGTCGCCATAGGAGGCGTCATCGGGGCCCTTACCGGGTTCGCCGCGGGGTTTTACGACAACGCACCAACGAACGCCGTCATGCGACTATGGGACGGCGTGTTCGCCGTCCCAGCCGTGCTGATCGGCCTGGTCCTAGCCGCGACATTCGGCGACGGAGTCACCGTGGTGGCAGT